>CASFQZ010000068.1 GCA_949296825.1 uncultured Eubacteriales bacterium | reverse complement strand
TGATCTGCATGGCCGTGATGAACCATTTCTCCGACGGCGAGATTGAAACGGGGAGGATTTCGGCATGAAAACGAAAAAGAATATCCTCCTGAAAGTCTATGCAGTTCTGATTTTTATCTTTTTATACGCGCCGATTGCGGTACTCATTGTGTTTTCCTTTAATGAATCCAGCAGTACCGCCCAGCTCAGCGGCTTTTCGCTGAAATGGTACCAGGAGCTGTTCCGTGACTCCGCCACCTTGTCCGCTTTGCAGAATACACTGGTGCTGGCGGTGCTCTCCTCGCTGATTTCCGGCGTATTGGGTACGGTATCCGCCGTTGGCATCGACAGTATGCGAAATAAGCGCCTGCGCAATATGACCAAAAGCGTCACCAATATCCCGCTGATGAACCCGGATATTGTCACCGGTATTTCCATGATGCTGCTGTTTGTGTTCGCCGGACGGCTTTTGGGGCAGAGCGGCGTGCTGGGCTTTCCGACCATGCTCATTGCGCATATCACCTTTTGCCTGCCTTATGTGATATTGTCGGTGCTGCCGAAATTGCGGCAGATTGACCCGCATCTTTCGGAAGCGGCCGAGGATTTGGGCTGTACGCCCCTACAGGCGTTTTTCAAGGTGGTTCTGCCGGCAATCATGCCCGGCGTGGTCACCGGCGTGATGATGGCGTTTACCCTGTCTTTGGACGATTTTGTGGTCAGCTATTTTGTCTCAGGTCCCGCATCCCAGACCCTGCCCATCCGCATCTTTTCCATGACCAAAAAGCGCGTGACGCCGGATATGTACGCGCTGTCCACCTTGCTGTTCCTGGCAATTTTGATTTTGCTGATTTTAATCAATTTTGCCCAGTCCAGAGGGGACAAAAAGGCGGAAAAAGCCGCCGCCAAAAAATAAGTTGCATTCGTTCCTGTTTTTGCAGGAGGGAGGATAAACGCTGCCGGAGCGAATCCGGAGAATATCTAAATTGGAAAGGTTTGATTTTGAATTGAAAAAGTTTTTCTCGCTGCTTGCAGCCGCCATTGTGGCGTTCTGCACCCCCTGTCTGCTGCTGTCCGCTTCCGCGACCGGCACCACAGAAGCGCTTGACCCGGAAAGCCTTAGGGGCACCACGCTCTATGTATATAACTGGGGCGAGTATATTTCCGACGGTTCGGAAGGCTCTATGGATGTCAATAAGGAATTTGAAGACCGCTACGGCATTCATGTGGAGTACACCAACTTCACCAGCAACGAGGATATGTATGCCAAGCTCATCAGCGGCGGCGCGAATTATGATGTAATTATTCCGTCCGACTATATGATTGAGCGCCTGATAAAAGAGGGGCTTTTGGCGGAAATCAATTTTGACAATATTCCCAACTACCAGTATATTCCCGATGAATACCGTGACCTGTATTTTGACCCGGAGAATAAATACTCCGTGCCCTATACCTTCGGCATGGTCGGTCTGATTTACAATACCACCATGGTCAGCGAAGCGCCGGACAGCTGGGAAGCCATGTGGGACGAACAGTACAGCGGGCAGATTCTGAACTTTAACAATCCCCGCGATGCTTTCGGTATTGCCCAGTTCCTTTTGGGA
>CASFQZ010000067.1 GCA_949296825.1 uncultured Eubacteriales bacterium | reverse complement strand
CGGATGTGCCGGTGGTAAAGCGCGAAGACGGCGCGGCGCCGCCGGACCCGCCGGGTCCTGCGCCGGCAGGCGAGGGGGCAGCGCCCGAGGTCCCGCCGGCAGGCGAAGGGGCAGCGCCCGAGGTCCCGCCGGAGGGCGAGGCGCGGGTGAAGCTGGACAAAAAAACCAAGCTGATTTATATGGTGGTCTTTGCCGGCATCCTCTGCGCGGCGATGATCGGTGGTATATGGATCGCGCAGAACCGCTCGTCGCCAACGACGCCGTCGCAGACGGTGCCGTCCCCCAGCGTCGGCGAAGTGACGGTCAGCGCGTCGCCCAGCGTACCGGTTTATTTGCCCTCGGAGGTTATGACCGAGCCGGGCTCGACCGCCGCCGCAGCCGAAGCGCCTGCCACGGTGGTCTCCACCAACGCGCCGACGGCGCCTTCTCAAAGTCCCTCGCAGACGCCGGCGCAGAGCACCGCGCCGCTGAATACCGAGGCGCCGATCACCCATTTTGAGGTCAATACGGAGGATTTTAACGGGCCGGAAAAGCTGCTGTACGCCGCCGGATTTTTATACAACGCCGACCAGAATATGTTCTATTCCCAGAACGACCCCTGGCAGCGCAATATGGGGTATACCTCCTTTTATGATGAAATTTCTGTATTGGGAAATATGTACTTTGATACGATCCGCTTTGAGTTCAAATACGGCGACAAGCGGTGGCTGTATCAAATCTGGAAGGGGCGTTACGGCATCACCAGCGGCTGCGAGATGGGCATTTACTATCAGGAGCGCCGCACCGACAACCGCCAGTTTTACGATATCCCCACCGACGGGGATCCGCTGCCCGGGATGTATTTTGAGCTGTACCGCTATGAGGATCTGATGTTTAAAAACGGTCCGGCGCGGCACTGGTGGCTGACCGGCTTCCGGCTGCTGGATTCCTCCGAATCCGAAGCGCTGCATATGATCTGTACCTACTATATGCCCAATAAGGGCATCTGCGACGCCTTTGAGGAGGCGGTGCGCGAGCAATGCGCCGCCAACAGCAAACTGACCTACACCCGCGAGGGCAACGACATCACCCTCGATTGGGCGTATTAAAGAGAAAGAAAAACACAGGCAGTGGGGTTTGACTGCCTGTGTTTTCTTATTGGAAAAATGAAAAAATCGTAAACAATTGCCGGAGCCCTTGCCTTTTGCGTTAGAAACGGATATAATACCAAATAGGATAGGATATTGATTATTCCGCTGTTGCGGGAGAGCCTGCGGTGGGAGAGCCTGCGGTGGGAGAACCTGCGGTGGGAGAACCTGCGGCGGGATAGTCGAGACGGAAGAATGGGAGGAATCGGTATGAAAAATACGCCCCAGCGGCTGATTGTGGAGCGGACGGTGCGGGAAATGCACGACCATCCGACGGCGGACGATGTATACGAAAAGGTGCTGCCGTTGCTGCCGACCATCAGCAAGGCGACGGTTTACCGTATTTTGAATGCGCTGGAGGAGGAGGGCGCGCTGCACAAGATTCGCGTTCCCGGCAGCGCCGACCGGTTTGACGACGACCTGACGCCCCACAGCCATATCCGATGTGTCAAATGCGGGCGCATCGAGGATGTACAGTCGCTGTTTTTGCCGGATACCGGCTGGATCACCGACCCCAAGGGATTTCAGGTGCTGCGTTGTGTGATGTCGTTCGAGGGTGTTTGCCCCGAATGTCTGAAAAATCAAGCATAAAGGAGTAAAAACGATGGAACTGAAAGGCTCTAAGACCGAACAGAACCTGTGGACCGCCTTTGCCGGAGAGTCCCAGGCGCGCAACAAGTACACGTACTATGCCTCCAAAGCCAAAAAGGACGGCTATGTGCAGATTGCGGAAATCTTTGAGGAGACCGCCGCCAACGAAAAGGAGCACGCCAAAATCTGGTTTAAGCTGCTGCACGACGGCGCGGTGCCCGACACGCTGACCAATCTGAACGACGCTGCCGCCGGCGAAAATTATGAGTGGACCGATATGTACGCGACCTTTGCCAAAGAGGCGAAGGCGGAGGGCTTTGATCAGATCGCCGCGCTGTTTGAGATGGTCGGCGCGATTGAGAAGGAGCACGAGGAGCGGTACCGCCGTCTGATTGCCAACGTGGAAGGCGGGCTGGTCTTTTCCCGCGATCAGGAGATGATCTGGCAGTGCGCCAACTGCGGGCATATTGTTATCGGCAAAGCCGCCCCGGAGGTTTGCCCTGTCTGCGCCCATCCCAAAGCCTATTTTAAGCTGAAAGCCGAAAATTATTGATTCTCTATCCCACCCCGCCCGGTTCTTTTTGAGAGACCCGGGCGGGATTTTTTTTGCGCCGGACGGTTTTTTCTGAGGGACCCGGGCGGTTTTTTTTGCGCCGGATGGGTTCTATTTTTGGACACCGGGCGGTGTTTTTTAGCGTGGCGCAGCAGCAAAAAAGCCGCCCCGCAGAATCTGCGGGGCGGCGAAAAGGTTCGCGTTCGCTTGGGATCAATAGGCGAAATTGGAGAATTCAATGGTATTGATCAGAGTACCGCTGCCGGTGACGGGCATAAGGACCTTAATCGTCGCGACGATGTCCACGTTCATAACCTGGGTGTAGGAGGTTACCTGATTGTTCGAGGTATTGAAGGTGATGGTCGCGGTGCAGTCATGGTAATCCAGATCAAAGCTTTCCACGGTGATCGGCAGATCGGCAAGGGTTTTGTCGATGTCAGCCTTTTTCAGCGGGGAGAAGATACCGCCGGTGATGGAGGGCGATACGCCGTCGGTGGCGGGCTCGGGATTCTTTTCGGCAACCAGCGTCAGCACGATGGTGGCGGTGCCGTCGCCGTTATCGGTATAAGTAGCGTTCTGTACATTGGAAGCATCGGTCACAAGGCAGCCGCTGTTGCCCCAGGGCGGGATGTCGCCGGGGCCGGCGTCGGTTTTCGGCGTCGCCGCGTCTTTGCCCTTGACGAACTGACCGATCAACGGCTGGACCACGGTCTCAATGCCGGCAAGATCAAGATTCTCAACGACCTGATACTCGAGCTTGGTGACCTGCTTGAGGTTGGTCTTCATATCGTTGGTGACCTCGGTGAACTTGGTCAGGATCTCCGCAGGCGTGGAGGGACCGGTCGCCGCTGCGCCGCCGTCGCCGGAAGCATCGCCGGAGGGCGTCTGGGCATCTCCGGAGGGCGTCTGGGCGTCGCCGGAGGGTGTCTGCGCCGTGCCGCCGCCGTTGTCGGGCGTGGCAGCGGAGCCGCCGCCGGTGCTCTGACCGCCGCCGCTCTGACCGCCGGTGGAAACATTGCCGCCAACGGTACCGGTACCGCTGCCGGGTTTATAAGGACTGTTCTCGTCGTAAATCATCGAGATATTCAGCACCTGGGTTTCGCCGGTGGAGCTGGCGCAGGACGCGAAGGAGAAAAGCATGGCAGCCAGCAAAACAAGCGAGGAAATGCGAACGATGTTTTTCTTCATTTAGGTGTTACCCCTTTCATTTATTGAGGATAAGCTTTTGCGACTTACCGTTACTCTTAAAATTTACAACAAATAGCCGCAAATGTCAAGAGCAATGTTAACAATAAAATATTTTTTGGCGCCAAATGTATGAAAAATGCCTAAAATGTTCCGCAAAAAAACGCTTGCGGGGCGGGGTTTCGGCGTTTTTCGGCAGATTTGGCAAAATTTTTATTTACCAGCCGAAGCCGGAGAGCCTGGTGTCGGTCGCCAGCGTCAGATCCACGTCGGTGTTGATGGTGATGCCTTTTTTGATGGAGGCGTCCTTCAGGGTAATCACGCAGCTGACATGGGTGGCGTACTCGGTCGGGTTGCCGTTGGCGTCCACAGTCAGGGTGGCGGTGCAGCCGGAATAGCGGATCGAAATATTCTCCCGCGCGACGGTGGCGCCGACCTCGGGGGCGTAATCGTTCACCACATCGTCCACCGAAACAAACTGGAAGATCTTGCCATAGGCGCCGCTGTCCTCCGGGTTGGTCGCCTCGGGCATGGTGACGGTCATGGTATAGCCGGAGCCGGCGGGTTGGATCGTAATATCCGCGATCTCGGCGGCGGAAACGGTGGAAACATAGCTCTGTCCCTCGGGGGAGACAATGGCATTGCAGTCCTGCCCTTTGGCGACGGGGGTAGTGATCAGGTCCTCGTCCAGCAGCGCGCCCTTGACCACGCCGACCAGACTGTTCGCCAGGGAGTTGGACAGCACGATGTCGTTGACGCCGGACTGCTCCTCTTTGGTGAAGGAGGGCTTGCCGGTTTTGATTTTATTGGCGCTGGTGTTAAAATAATTGACCAACTCTTCTTTGGAATAGCTCAGGGGATTGGCAGCCGCCTGGGCGCCGGGCTGGGTCGCCGCGGGGACAGAGGCGGAGGGGGCGGCGCTCGCTGCGGGGACGGAGGCGGAGGGCACGGTGGGCGTGACGCCGGTCGGGGTCACGGTGGTGGTCAGAAGCCCGGGGTCTACCGCCTGTAAAATGGAAAACTGCTCGTCGTCCAGCGTAACGATGATGGTCGGGCGCGCGCCGTCCGCCGTCTCCTCCTGCGGCGCGTTTTGCGCGTCCGGCTCGGTCAGATCGCCCAGATCCCTGCCGCAGGCGGTCGTCGCCGTCAGCGCCGTCAGGACCGTCAGAAGAAGCGCCGCCGGACGGCGCCAAGGATGCTTCATGCACATCACACTTTCTGCTCTGTCGGATGACAGACTAAAAATAGGGTAGATATATTTATTTTACTAAGCCCCGTTCTTTTTGTCAAGCGCAAATCCGGCTTTTTGGCATAAAAAAGAGGCGCTCCCGGGTGGGAACGCCTCGCGCGTTTTTGAAAAAACTTACGCCTCGGTGGTTTCCTCGACGGTGACACCAGCCTCGGTGGTGGTAGCGCCGGTCTCGTCGCCGCCGGCGGGAGTGTCCTGATTGCAGGCAGCCAGGCTGACCGCCAGAACGCCGACCATCAGCGCGGCAACAACAGCAGTGATTACTTTTTTCATGATAAAAAATCTCCTTACATTTTGAAATGTGAAATCGCTTTGTAGAATGAAAGGCACGGGGAGCCTTTCACGTGATCATGATAACACCGAAAGCTTTCCCTGTCAACGGGTTTTGGCAAGCTGTAACAAAGATGTAATTTTTACGGAATTCCCTTGTCAGAAAGATGGCAAAAATCCCAAAAAATTTATCTGTTTTTATAAAAATCTTTTCTTTTTGACGCCTTTGCCGAAAAGGGAAAGAATTGACGCCGCCGGCGCAATTTATAAAGATTTGTAGTTGACTTCTCTTTGTCAGGGCTGTATAATATATAAGATAGTGCGTTCTTATTGAGAACCGGGACGCGCGATCATATCCATCACAATCGAATTTTTCAAAAAAGTTTCACAAAAAAGGAGGTGCCAAAGTTTGGATACAGTTTATTGGATTATAATTCTTATTGCAGCAGTGGCTGTGTCTGCCGTGATTTTCTTTGTCTTGGGCGGCAAACACAGAAAGAAAGTGGCGGAAGCCGCCATCGGCTCAGCGACCGAGGAAGCCAACCGGATCCTGTCCAACGCGCTGATGGAGGCGGAGTCCAAAAAGAAGGAAGTCATCCTGGAAGCCAAGGATGAGATCCACAAACAGCGCAGCGAGGCTGACCGCGAGATCCGCGAGCGCCGCAGCGAGGTGCAGCGGCAGGAGCGGCGGTTGATCCAGAAGGAAGAATCCATGGACAAAAAAGCCGAGCAGCTGGAGAAAAAAGAAGAAATACTTGCGAAAAAAACCAAAGACGCGCAGGACCGTCTTCAGGATATAGAAAATATCAAAAGAAGCCAGTTTGAAATGCTGGAGCGCATTTCCGGTTTTTCCAAAGAACAGGCGAAGGTATATTTGCTGGAAAATCTGGAGCAGTCCCTTGACCACGAAAAGGCGGTCAAGATTATGGATTTTACCCAGAGGACCAAAGAGGAAGCGGATGAGCTTGCCCGCGAGATCATCGGTACGGCGATCCAAAGATGCGCCGCCGACCATGCCTCCGAGGCAACGGTGTCGGTCGTGACGCTGCCCAACGACGAAATGAAGGGCAGGATCATCGGCAGAGAGGGCAGAAACATCCGCACGCTGGAAACCATCACGGGCGTGGACCTGATCATCGACGATACGCCGGAGGCCATCACCGTTTCCAGTTTTGACCCCGTCCGCCGCGAGGTGGCGCGCGTCACACTGGAAAAGCTGATCTCCGACGGCAGAATCCATCCCGCGCGCATTGAGGAAATGTACGAAAAAGCCAAACGCGAAGTTGATCAGACCATCCGTCAGACCGGCGAGCGGGCGGTGGTGGACGCGGGCGTCAACGGTCTGCATCCGGAACTGATCAAACTTCTCGGCAAATTGAAATACCGCACCAGCTATGGGCAGAACGTGCTCAACCATTCGCTGGAGGTTTCGTACCTGGCGGGGCTGATGGCGGCGGAAATCGGCGCCGACGTAAAAACGGCGAAGCGCGCCGGTCTTCTGCATGATATCGGCAAGGCGCTGGATCATGAATTTGAAGGCTCGCACATCGAGCTGGGCGTGGAATACGCGAAAAAATACCGCGAAAACGAAAATGTCGTTCACGCCATTGCCGCCCACCACGGCGACGTTGAGGCAAAAACCGTGGTCGCGTGTCTGGTACAGGCGGCGGACGCCATTTCGGCGGCTCGTCCCGGCGCCAGAAGCGAAAATGTCCAGAATTATATCAAACGGCTGGAGAAGCTGGAGCATATCGCCGCCGAGTTTGAAGGCGTCGAAAAAACTTATGCCATTCAGGCGGGCAGAGAGATCCGCGTGATGGTCAAGCCCGAAGAGATCTCCGACGATCAAATGGTTCTCACCGCGCGGGCCATCGCGCAGAAGATCGAGGACGAGCTGGAATACCCCGGGCAAATCAAAGTCAACCTGATTCGAGAAAGCCGCGCTTTCGATTACGCAAAATAAAATCCAACCCGCCCCCTGCTTTGCCCCGCCCGGACGGCGGGCAAAGCGCCGGACGGCAAAAAAAACGGATTCCGCCCTCCGGCGGCGTCCGTTTTTTTACCGGCAGGGGCGGGGAGAAGCTTTTTTTCGTCCGTAAAAAACCCCCGGGCGTTTGGCGGGTTCTCGTAAGAAAGTAATTCACTCAAAATTACACTTACGACATCTGTCAGACGGGATTGGCTAACAAAAAATAAGCGATACTTGGTTTTTGACTAGGTATCGCTTGTTTTTTTGCCCTTATGTAGACGCAATAGACTTATTCA
>CASFQZ010000066.1 GCA_949296825.1 uncultured Eubacteriales bacterium | reverse complement strand
CGCCGTGTGCCCCGTCAGGCATTTGTACAAAACATCCGCGTACCGCACCCGGTCGCCCGTTTCGTAGGCGCCTGCCGCGTCCCACGCCGGGAACACTGCCGGAACCTGCGCCGCCTGTTCGTCCGGCAAGGCGGCGGACTGAAACTGGATGGCCTGCCGAAGCTGTCTGGCCCGTTCTATGTTGGTCATTCGCTCACCCCCAAAAGCGCGTCTACCTGCGATTGCAGCGCCGCCACCTGCGCTTCCAGCTGTTCCTCCCGGCTGGGCTCCGGCTGGGGGAAGGCCGCTTTCTCCGCTTCCTTTTCCTCGCTGGTAGCCTCCCGGATGGTACTGCCGTCCAGCATGTAGTTGTGCGTGCCGTCCTCTCCTGTCAGCGGCTTGTCCAGATAGTTTCCCTGGGCGTGGGCGTACCGGTCGCCCTCCCCTTCATCGATGAGCGTCCAGCCTGACGGGTCTTTTAAAAAGACGCTGCTGCCCAGCTCCTCCACCCGTCCGGCTGCGTCCGCCTTTGCGTATACCTGTATCATTCTCTTTCCTCCTTAATAGATTTCCGCGTCCAGCGCCAGATTGGTAAAAACAAAATCGCCTAATGCCAGCGTAATTCCACTCGGCAAAGAAAAGACGATTTTGCAACGGTATTGGAAATCACCGTAAAACTGGACGGTGTAAAATTCGGCCTGTTGCCGTGCGTACTGTAATAAGTCGGCCTGCTGGCGCCGGATTGTCAATACAAGTGACAGTAAGCGCAACGCGTATCGCAAAAGAAAAGCTGCTCTTTAGAAATTCAGATCCAGCGACATTGGTGTTCTTTTCCAATTGGAAGCCAAGGGAATAAAACGGCTTACAGAAAAACCGTTCATGCGGCCTTTTGTTTTCCCGCGGATTTGCTTTTTGATTCTGGCTGCTTTGTACAATCGGAAGAGGCGCGCCACACCTGTTTTCGCTGGCGGTGTTCTGCCCATCCTATTCTTTCAGCTTTCTTTTCTTTCCCATCCCCACTCCTGGCGGATCTGGAGATCCCGGAATTTTTCATCAGAGCGTGACATGCCCTTCGGTGCACTTGCCCGATGAGGCGCTGGCGATTTAGAGGATTGTCATCAAACTTCCCAAACAGATGCTGTTAACCGGAAAAATGGCCTTTCTTCCTTTTATCGTGTTGCTCCCTATCAGAACGGTCCGTTTCGGGGAAAAGAGCCTTTCCTCGCCTGAGCCCGTTTGTTTGGTGCAAATGGCTGTCAGACAACAGGACTCCAAAAGGATCGTGCTGGTATACAGCGTTCTGCCCTGTGTAACCAAATCTGGAAAAACAGGTGTATTGTGCCGGCAAAAGGATTTTTCTTTCCGGTTTTATGCCGGCTTCTATGTTTTTTCCCATTTTTCACCTCCTGACTTATAGTATCTTGTTTTAAAAAATCCTCTCATCAGCAAATTGTCCTCATTTTTCTTGACTTTTACACATTCGTGTAATATATTAAGGATGAAAACAGCACAAATAATACGCGTACGCGTGTGTCACACCTTTATAATACTACTTTAAAGAGTAATAGTCAAGAAAAATCAATATACGTTTGTATATTGATATCCTATAAGAAGAAGGGTTTTAAATGGCGGATTTATACCATATTTTGGCGCATCTTTGTGAAAAAAGGCAGATTACCCCTTATCGTATGTGTAAGGATACCGGCATTCAGCCCAGCGTCATGACTGATTTAAAGATGGGTCGGCGCAAGACCGTAAAAGCAGAAACGGCGGCAAGGCTTGCAAATTACTTTGGCGTCACTGTGGATTATCTGCTTGGGAAAGAGGCGGACGACGCTGAGGACAATAGCAGGAGCCTGCAAAAAGAGCTGAAATTTGCCCTGTTCGGCGGAGAAGCGACAGACGAGCAGCTGGAAGAGGTCAAACAATTTGCGAAATTTGTCAAAGACCGGGACGCAGGCAAAATTTAAAATGGTCTCGAAAGCATTTTGCCTTGGGGTGTTGGAGCGATGTATTATACTTACATGGTCCGCTGTGCGGACGATACTCTTTATACCGGTTGGACGACCGACCTGAACCGACGGCTGGCGGCGCATAACAGTGGGAAGGGCGCCAAATATACAAGATCCCGCCGGCCGGTCGTTCTGGTGTATGCCGAACTTTGTGAAACCAGAGAAGCCGCTATGAGCCGGGAGTGGCATATCAAAAAACTTCGCCTGGCGAAAAAAGAGCAGCTGGTGCAAAGCGGAGAAAAAAATCTGGTAAAAGCCTGTAAAAAGGAGGGGTTCTAATGGAATATCAAGAAATACTCCGTAAAATTGCTACAGCCTATACCAAAATTCTGCAAGATAATCTGGCAGGGATTTATGTGCACGGATCCATCGCTTTTGGCTGCTTTCACTGGTCAAAAAGCGATATCGACTTTTTGGTGGTCGTCCAAACAGAGCCGGGGCTGGCCGAAAAAAGAGCCTTGATCCAGACACTGCTGGATCTTGACAAAGCCTGCCCGCCCAAAGGCTTTGAAATGAGCGTTGTTCTTATGCGCTACTGTCAAAATTTTGTATATCCCACCCCTTATGTGCTGCATTATTCAAACGCTCATCGTCATCGGGCCCGAACGGATTTAACCGCTTATTGTCAGGAAATGAACGGAACGGATGTAGACCTGGCCGCTCATTTTACCGTCACCCGCGCCGTGGGGATTCCCCTTTGCGGCCTTCCGATAGAAACCGTATTCGGACCCGTACCAAAGAAATACTATTGGGAAAGCATATACGGGGATATTAAAAATGCTGCAGAAGAGATCCTTCGGGATCCAGTCTATATCATCCTGAACCTCTGCCGGGTGCTGGCCTACCAAAAGGAAGCGTCCATTCTTTCGAAAAAAGGGGGAGGCCTGTGGGGAATCAAAACACTTCCTTCCCGATATCGTCCGCCGGTAGAATCGGCGCTTTTCTGCTATGAAAACGGTACGCCTTTTTCCTTTGATCCAGCGGCACTGAGCCAGTTTGCCGCGTATATGCTCGCACAGATTAAAGCCTGACGGCCGGCTGTTTTCTTCGGGTGTAAACAAAAAACGGCGGTTCCGAAGCAGATGCTTCGGAACCGCCGTTTCAGATAATAGGGAGGGTCACGCTCTGCGCATCGGCCAGAGGCACCATTATCTGTCAGGATATCC
>CASFQZ010000065.1 GCA_949296825.1 uncultured Eubacteriales bacterium | reverse complement strand
GCTAGCCTGTCACGCTAGAGGTCGACGGTTCGAGCCCGTTCCGGGTCGCCAAAACTTGCCTCTGTAGCTCAGTTGGTAGAGCAGAGGACTGAAAATCCTCGTGTCGTTGGTTCGATTCCGACCGGAGGCACCAGTTTTGCTCGCTTGCCTTACGGAATTTGCGGATGTAGCTCATCTGGTAGAGCGCCACCTTGCCAAGGTGGAGGTAGCGAGTTCGAGCCTCGTCATCCGCTCCACCAACTGACTTACCCGCAAAGTAAGTCTTTTTTTATCCTCACAAGTTCATACGGCGCCATAGCCAAGTGGTAAGGCACGAGTCTGCAAAACTCCTATGCCCCGGTTCAAATCCGGGTGGCGCCTCCACGCGGATGTAGCTCATCTGGTAGAGCGCCACCTTGCCAAGGTGGAGGTAGCGAGTTCGAGCCTCGTCATCCGCTCCAGCCAAGCCGCCGGCTCCGCAACGGAGCCGGCGATTTTTTTTGCCAAAGCGCAGCAAAACAGCAAAGGGCGCCGTCTTTTTCAGGTGCGCCGCCTGCCCTCTTGATCTTTTTGCCGCCGTGCGGTACACTATCTCTAAGCAAAGTTTCATCGCCGGAGGAATGCTTATGTGGATCACCGCTCATGCCGGGTGCGAGGGCACCGCTCCCAATTCAATGGAAAATCTTCTGTGCGCCTTTTCCGGCGGCGCAGATGTCGTGGAGGTCGATGTGCGCCAAAGCGGCGGAGCGCTGGTGCTTTCCCACAACGAGCCGGCCGGTGTGCCGGTGCCTTTTTCCCGGGCGCTGTCCCTTCTTGCCGCCCATCCGGACAAAAAGCTGAACTGTGATCTGAAAACCGCCGGATTGGAACAGGCTGTCTATGACGCCGCCGGATCCTTTGGCGTCGCAAATCGATTGATCTATACCGGCGAGGTAGATCGAACGCTGTTTTCCCTGACAGAGGAGGCGCTGCCCGGTGTTAGCTGGTATGCCAATATCAATAATTTCGTGCCCGGGCTGGAAGAAAATATCGAAGCCCTGCCGCCCCAGGAAGCGAAAAATGCTTTGCTTTCGGTGCTCGATCAGATTGGCGCCACCCGCGCCGCCGGGCTGAACTGGCAGTACCGCCACGCCCTTTTGGTGTGGGAGGAGGCAAGGGAGCGGGGCGTCGGCATCTCCGTCTGGACCGTTGACGACCCGGAGGACTTGCGGCGCCTCCTTGCGCTGCATCCCGATAATTTAACCACCAACCGGGTCCGGCTGGCGCTTTCCCTGCGAAATCCTTTGGGATCGCCGGGAAAATCTTCATAGATGCCGCGCCGTTTCTAAAATCCATACGAAGCCTGTCAAGATGAATTCCCGCCCTCAAAAAGAGCGGCGCGAATGGTTTTTTCTTTGCCCCCGCAAGGGGGATTTTTTCTTTTAGAGCGATGTGTAAATTCACAGATTGTTCACCATTCTTTTTGGTAAAAGCGCTACAATATTAACAATATAATCCCAAAAATATGACATAAATTTTGTATAAATTTCACAATCGCTGTCTGATTTTGGGTAGCTTCTTAGGAAAACATCTATCATTGGGGGAATGCCCGTGCAGGAACTGACTTTTTATCTGGTGACGGATCCGCATTATTTTAATACCGAATTGGGCGCGGAAGGCGAGGCATATGAGGCGCGCAGCCGGGTGGATCAGAAGTGCATTGCCGAGACCGGCGCAATTATCGACGCGGAATTTGCCCGCATCGCCGCCGATACGGACACCAAGCTGATCCTGATCCCCGGCGATCTGATTTTTGACGGAGAAAAGGCAAGCCACATCGGCTTCCGGGAAAAATTGCGGAAGCTGCAGCAGGCGGGCAAGCGGATTTTGCTGATCACCGCCCGCCATGATTACAACAGCTGGTCGTCGGGGTTCCGCGGTAGCGAACGGGTCGAGGTCGAGCACACCGAGCGAAGCGAGCTGCGGGATATTTATTACGATTTCGGTTTTTCCGACGCCATCGCCACCTGGGAGGGAGACGGGCTGAGCTATGTTTCCCAGTTGACGGACGGGGTGCGGCTTTTGGCGCTGAACTGCGACGGCGACACCAAATCCTTCAAGGGACTATGGCGCGAGCAGCTGGATTGGGCAAAGCAGCAGATCGAGCGCGCCCATGCCGACGGGCAGTATATCTTTGCCATGACCCATTACCCCCTGTTGCCCGGCTCGGCGGTGATGAACCTGATCGGCGACGCAAAGCTGACCGATTGGGAAAAAACCGCCGACTTCCTGGCGGACGCGGGGCTGGAGCTGATTTTCACCGGGCATATGCATATGCAGAGCCTGACCGAACATATCTCCCCCAAGGGGAATAAAATTACGGATATTTGCACCGGCTCTCTGGTCGGCTGTCCGGCATATTACCGAAAAATCACCATCACCTCTGCGGGCGAGGTGAAGATTCATTCGATTCCCACCGGGGAATTTGCTTGGAAAGACAAGGGCGACCGGACCGCCGCCGAATATTTCCAGTGGCGGTTTGACCGCATGATCACCGATCTGATCGATGCGATGGCGTTCGATTTCCCCTTCTTCGCCAATAAGTTCGGCGGCGAAGAAAAAATGAAAAAATTTAAGGGCATTGTCACTTATTTCGGTAAGGGCTTACAGAAATGGACCATCGGCTCTTTGGCGAAGCTTTTACACATCAGGGTTGATCCCTCCATTCGGGATATTCTGCTCAAGGACATTGCCCTGACCTTTGTGCGCAACATTTTTGTGGGCAACGAGCCCTATGTGAAGGGGACTCCGATCTATGAAGCCATGGAAAAGATTCTTGACCGCCTCGGTTTTATTTTGAAGCCCCTCGGAAAGAAGCTCGGCGAAAAACAACCGGTGCTTGCGGATCTGAAAGCCTTCATTCTCTCCATGATTGGCGACGACGCCCAGCGGGACTATGAAGCGACGGTCATGATTCATAAACCATAAGCAATGAGCAGCCGGCGTTTTCCGCCGAATGCGGCACATCAGCTTGTCTGAGCTGATATAACTTGTGTTTGGTAAGCCATCAAGGAGGAGGTTCGTCTCATGGCAAAAACAAAAGCGGCCGCTTCTCCGGTCTCACCGCCGGAAGAGCAGAAATACCTGGCGAAAAAGGAATGGATTCTCTATCTGGTCGCGGTCTTTTTCTATACGACCATGACCGGTATGATCAATGAGTACCGCAAGGCGTATCTTGTGGATATCCTGCTTTTGCCCAATGAAATGATGTCGGCGTTTAATTTTGTTACCGGCGTCGCAGGCTTCTGTCTGAATTTTGTATACGCGATGATCCTGGATAACAAAAAGCCCCGCAAAGGCAATAAGTTTAAGCATCTGGGGCTGCTGTTCGCCATTCCCTGCGGACTGATTACGGTGTTGATTTTCTATATCCCGAATTTCATCGCCCAGAATCCTGTCATTCTTCTGATTTATATCTGCGCTCTGGCGCTGGTGCAGGGGCTTTGTTTTTATTTCGGCAATACCATCAATATGGTGGCGGTGGTGATGACTCCCAACAGCCGGGAGCGCGAGCAGCTGCTTTCCTTCCGCGGCATTTCCAGCGCCGTCGGCAATTCGGCGCCTCTTCTGGTGGTGCTGGTGGTCGGCGCAATTATCAAAAGCGTGCAGGGCGCGGAGAATAACGCGCTGAACTATCTGATTTCGGCATCGCTGTGCAGCATCGTCGGTACGGTTACCATGCTGCTGGCGTTGAACGTCATCAAAGAGCGCGTTCCCTATAAGGTCGAGAAGAAAAATCCTCTGCGCGGCTTCGGCGATGTGCTGCGCAATAAGCACGCGCGCATCGTTCTGCTCAGCGAATTTCTTAAGGGTTTCCGGGGTGTTTCCACCTTTATGCAGCCCTTTATTGCCGCCGCCATGCTCGGCTCTTCCAGTCAGACGCTGATTTTTGCTTTGCCGGTGGGCGTCGGCACAATGGTTGGTATGCTGATCATCAACGCTCTATTGAAAAAATTCAACAGCCGCGTTTTGTACATTGCCTCGGGCTTTTACTCGGTCGTTGTCAACTGCATTGCCTTTGGCGTTGGCTGTGTGTATCTGAATACCGGCGTCGGCTGGCTGAATATTATCTTCGTTGCCTGCCTGTTTTTGACCGGCATTCAGTTCGGCGCGTCAAATCTGCTGCCCAGTATGTTCAAGGCGGATATTCTGGAAGATATGGAGCTTACCACCGGCAAGCGGCTGGACGCGGGGATCGAATTCGTCATCGGTCTCGGCGGTACGGTCAGCGGCATTATTGCCAGCAGCGTGGTTCCCTATATCCTCTACGGCGATCACTCCATTATCGGCTACGACCAGGGGCTTGCCGACGGTACCGCCCAGTCCCTGCGTACCAAAATTTTGCTTTTGTTCTTCTATACCGTTGTCCACGGCATCATGATGCTGCTGGCGGGGGTTCCCTTCTTTGCCTATAAGCTGACCGGCGAGGAAAAAGAGCGGGTCCACCGGGAGCTTCTGGAAAAGCGCGCGGCGCTGGAGCAAGCCGGAGCCACCGCGACGGAAACAGCGAAAAAAGCGCAGACGCAGCCGACAATGAAACCATAGTCCGATATAAAAAATCCGGAAGGCAGCCGCTTTCCGGATTTTTTGTTTTTGGCGGGCAAGAGGCGGATTTCATGCTTTCTTCTATAATAAAAATAAAAGACCGGCGGATACCCAAAATATCCGCCGGCGGCAAGCGCTGTGCCCTTTGCATCATATCTCTCCATAGGATGGCGAAGGCGCGTTTTCAGGTCAACTCCGTCATGCCGTGGTACAGGCGATAATACATCCCCTTTTGCCGCAGCAGCTCGTCGTGGGCGCCGCGTTCGACGATTTTGCCGTGATCCAGTACCATGATTGCGTCGGCGTTGCGCACGGTTGACAGACGGTGGGCGATCACAAAAACCGTCCGTCCCTCCATCAATTGATCCATGCCCTTTTCGATCAGCCGTTCGGTTCTGGTGTCGATGGAGGAGGTCGCCTCATCCAGAATCAATACCGGCGGGTCAGCGATGGCGGCGCGGGCAATGGCAAGCAACTGCCGCTGACCCTGAGAAAGGTTCGCCCCGTCCCCGCGCACCGGCGTGTCATATCCCTGCGGCAGACGGCGGATAAAGGAATCGGCGTTGGCGATTTTCGCAGCCTGCCGGATCTGTTCGTCGTCGGCATTCAGATCGCCGTAGCGGATGTTGTCGGCAACGGTGCCGGTGAAAAGATGGGTGTCCTGCAATACGATCCCCAGCGAACGGCGCAGGTCGTCCTTTTTGATGGCGCGCACATCCATGCCGTCATACAGCACCTGCCCGCCTTTTACATCGTAAAACCGGTTGATTAGATTGGTGATGGTGGTCTTGCCCGCGCCGGTAGAGCCGACAAAGGCAATCTTCTGTCCGGGTTTGGCGTAAAGGCTGATGTCTTTGAGAATCGGATGGGACGATTCATAGCCGAAATCCACATGCGCAAAGCGAACGTCGCCGCGCAGCGGCGTCAGGCTGCCGTCGGGCTGATGCCAGAACCATTTCTTTTTCCCGTCTTCCTCCTGCTGCAGCAGCGTTATTGTGCCGTCGTCCGTTTCCGGCGGCTGGCGCATGACGTTAAAGACCCGCTCCGCGCCTGCCAGCGCAGCCAGCAGAAAATTGCTCTGTTGGGTAAATTGGTTGATCGGCGCGGCAGCTTGCCGTACAAAAACCAGATAGCTGGCAAGACTGCCCACATCCAATTCGCCCCGCATGGCGAAAATACCGCCTAAAACCGCCACAATGGCGTAGTTGACATAGGAAAGCCCCACTACCGCCGGAACCATCGTCGCCGCAAAGCTCTGCGCGCCGGTGCCCGCCCGGCGCAAAGCCTCGTTCTTTTCGCGGAACAGGCGCAGGTTTTCCTCTTCGTGGTTGAATACCTTGATGACCTTCTGTCCGCTGATCATTTCTTCCATATAGCCGTCCAGCTCGCCAAGACAGCTCTGTTGGCGGTTATAATATTTTTTGCTGCGGCGAGCGCTGAAGCGGATGTATAAAAACATCAATACGTAACAGGTCAGCACAATCAGCGTCAGCTTCCAGCTCAAAATAAACAGGATGGTTAAAGTGCCGACCATCTGGATCAGGCTCTGGATCGTCATTGCAAAGCTGTTGTTCATCGCGTCGGAAACCGTTTCGATGTCGTTGGTAAAACAGCTCATGATGTCGCCGTGCCGGCTGCGGTCAAAATAGCGCAGCGGCAGCGTCTGCAAATGAGAAAACAAATCCCGCCGGATGTCAAACAGCACCTTCTGGGCGGCTTTGACCATGATCTGCGTATAGCCGTAGGTGCAGGCAACCCCCAGAAGATAGATTGCCGCCGTCACCAGTACGCCGATAAGAAGCTTTTGCCCCTCGCCGGATGCCAGCAGGTTTACCACCGGACGGATCATATAATTGCCCAAAAGGTTCGCCCCGGCGCTCAGTGCCACCAGCACGGCGACCGCCAGCAGAAGAAAGCGGTGCCGTCCCAGGTAGGAAAACAGGGTTTTGATGGTGTTGCCCAGATTCTTCGGGCGTTTGCCGGAAAATTGCCTTGCTGCCATTTACTCCGCCTCCTTCTTTACTTGTGAGGCGTAGATTTCCTGATAAATCGGATCCCGCGCCAGCAGCTCCTCGTGGGTGCCTGCGTCGTGCAGCCTGCCATCGTCCAGCACCAGAATCAAATCGGTGTTTTTTACCGAGGAAATCCGCTGGGCGATGATAAGCTTGGTCATGCCGGTGAGAGACGCGAGCGCCTGACGGATATTCGTTTCCGTCGCCATATCTACCGCGCTGGTAGAATCATCAAAAATTAAAATTTTCGGTTCCTTCAGCAGAGCGCGGGCAATACAGACGCGCTGCTTCTGTCCGCCGGACAAGTTTACACCGCCCTGACCGAGGTCGGTGTCCAGCCCCTGTTTGCCGTGCAGCAAAAATTCATCCGCTGCGGCGATTTTCAGCGCCTGCCACATCTGCTCGTCGGTGGCGTTCGGGTTGCCCCAGGCAAGATTCTCCCGCACCGTGCCGGAAAACAGCACGTTCTTCTGTAATACAATTCCCACCGCGTCCCGCAGGGCGGCAAGGTCATATTCCTTTACATTTTTTCCGCCGACCAGCACTTCGCCCTCCGTCGCGTCATATAGCCGGGGAATCAGCTGTACCAGCGTCGATTTTGCTGCGCCGGTGCCGCCCAGAATGCCGACCGTCTGCCCGGCGTTAATGCGCAGATTGACATGGGACAGGGCGAAGGCTGCCGCGTCGGCTCGGTATTTGAACGAAACATCCCGAAACTCGATCGAGCCGTCCGGAACGGTCTTCTCTCCGTTTTCCGGCGAGGTCAGAACAATGGCTTCGTCCAGCACCTCCGATACACGCTTCGCTCCCGCCAAAGAGCGGCTGAGAAGCAGAAAAACATTGGAGATCATCATCAGAGAATTCATGATCTGAAATACATAGCTCAAAAAGCCGGTCAAATCACCGACCTGCAGGGCGCTGCGCTGCACCATGCTGCCGCCGAACCACATGATCAGCACCACTGCCGAATACATCACCAATTGAAAGGCGGGCTGGTTCATCACCGCGAAATGAAAGGTCTTTTCACCGGTTTCGGCAAGCTCTCTGTTGACGCTGCCGAATTTTTCCTCTTCATACTCGCCGCGGACAAAGGCTTTGACCGCCCGGATTGCCGTTACATTTTCCTGTACGGTGCGGTTCAGCCGATCCATGACTTCCTGTAAGCGGCGATACATCGGCGCGATTTTACGTACAATTGATAACAGCACCGCCCCTAATATCGGCGACGCAACCAGAAAAACCACCGAAAGCTCCGCGTTCATCACAAAGGCAAGCACAATACCCAAAATCAGCATCACCGGTCCGCGCACCAGCGGCCGCAAGCCGCCGTTGACCGCGTTTTGCAGCAATGTTACATCGCTGGTCAGCCGGGTAATTAGCGATGCGGAAGAAAAATGATCCAGATTGGAAAAGGAAAAGGCCTGTAATTTCTGATATTCCGCTTCTCGCAGCCGCGCGCCCCAGCCGTAAGCCGCCCGCGCGGCAAAACGGGCGTATAATAGCCCGGTTATCAGGGAAAACAGCGCACACAAAGCCATCTGAAAGCCTTTTTGCAGGATATAATCCATGTCCCGCGCCGCGACGCCGACATCGATCAGATCCGACATCAATACCGGAATGACGAGCTCCGCCCCGGTCTCCAGAAAAACAAGCACCGCGCCCAGCACCATGTCGATCCGATACCGTCCCAGATACGACAGAAGCCGCCGGAAGTCGCTCATCTCATCGCCCCCGCTCAAACAAAAGATACCTTAATTTTATAACAGGAATTGGAAAAAGTCAAGAAATCGACGGCTCGGACCTTTGTGTCAAAACGGTCAAACGGGAACGCTCTATGGGCGCATCCGCAGTGTTCAGGCGCCCCAGCGGAATGCTTTTGTTTGTCCCGTGGTAATCGCTGCCGCCGCTGATCAAAAGATGCCGCTCCTTCGCCGCCTGCTCCAAAAATTGGCAGCGGGATATATCGTATCGGGAATAAAAACATTCCATCCCGTCAATCCCAGCCGCCAAAAGCAGGCGGAGCCGTTCGCTCCATTCTTCGCTTGTCAGCAGAGGCTCGCCTTCGCCGCCAAAGGGGTGCGCCCAGATTGCCACGCCGCCCGCCTGATGGATCACGGCGATCGCGTCCTTCGCGTCGATGCGCCGGTCCGGCGTACCGCTGCCGAAATACCGGGTAATGCCGTCGGAAATGCTGTTCGCCAGCCCTTTTTTGACCAGCAGGGAAGCAATGTGCGGTTTGCCCGCCTCCGGCAGGGTGCGCAGATACGCCGTTTCTTCCTCGGAAAACCGGACGCCGTGTTCCTTTTCCAAATACACAAGCCGCCGGTTCAGCTTGTCCTTGCGCGCCATGGATACATATTGAAAAAACGCTTCCAGCCTCGGGTCATTCAAATCAAATCCGTAGCCCAGAATGTGACATTTTTGATTCGCCCTTTGGCAGGAGAATTCCGCGCCCGGCAAAAAACCGTCTTCCTTCCTTGCCAGCTTCGCCATTTCCTTTGCGCCAAGCATCGTATCGTGGTCGGTCAATGAAAAAGCGGCAAGCCCGGCTCGCCGCACCTTTTGAAGAATTCCCTGCGGCGCATCGGTACCGTCGGAATATGTACTGTGTAAATGCAGATCCGCCAAAAACATGCAATCACCTCTGCTTAAATTATAATTGAAAAGCGGCTTTCTGTAAAGTCCCGCAAAAAATTCAAGACAAATTCAATCCTTTGTGATACAATAAAATCAGAATCCATCATTATGAATTTTTGCGGGTGATTCAATGCGCGTTTTGATTGTTGAAGATGAATATGCTTTGGCGGATGTGCTGAAGGCGACGCTGGAGCATGAAAATTATACAGTGGATATCGCTTCCGACGGTGAGGATGGACTGGAGCAGGGCTTGACCGGCATTTACGATATTATCCTTCTGGATGTCATGCTGCCGAAAATGAATGGTTTTTCCGTGTTGGAAAAGTTGCGCAAAGAAAAAATCACCTCTCATGTGGTGATGCTGACGGCAAAATCCGAGCTGGACGATAAAGTCAAGGGGCTGGACTGCGGCGCGGACGATTATATGACCAAGCCCTTCCAGACCCGGGAGCTTCTGGCGCGGCTGCGGGCGGTTTCCCGCCGCAAGGGCGAGCTGTCGGATGATCGGGTCCTTCGTTTTGCCGATATTGAGCTGGACACAAAATCCATGGAATTGACCAATGCCAAAACCGGCGCATCCATCAAGCTGGGCGCTAAGGAATTTCAGCTGCTGGAATATTTGCTGCGCAACAGCAGTCAAATCCTGACCCGCGAGCAGATTGCCGAAAAAATCTGGGGCTTTGACAGCGACGCGGAATATAATAACGTAGAGGTTTATATCTCTTTCCTGCGCAAAAAAATCAATTTCATCGGCGCGGCTTGCCGGATCAAGGCGGTGCGCGGCGTCGGTTATATTATGGAGGAAGCGTCGTGATCAAAAAACTGCGATTCCGGATCGTTCTGGTGGTGTCGGTGATCTTATTCTTTACCTTCGTCGCGCAGCTGATGACGCTGAATATAATCAATTATCAAAATAAAAGCCGGGACGCCTGCCGGTCGGCGGCGCTGATTGCCAAGAAATTCAATGCGTTCAGCCAGGAAAACGCCTCGCTGGAGCAAATGCCCGATTATATCGCGCCGGAGGGGTATCTGGTGTTGTTTTTTAACGCCGGCGGGCAGATTCGCGCCATCATTTCCGATGGCGATGTTTCGCTGGATGAAAAAGAATTGCAGGCGTGCATCGCTGATGCCTATAAAAGCGAAAAAGAAAGCGGCACGGCGCGGGATATGTTTTTTGCCGTCGAGCAGTCTCCTGCGGGAGATATTCTGGTGCTGACCGACCGCGCCGGCTTGCACGAATCGGTGCGGCAGATGCTTTTGCTGTCGCTGGTTGTTTCGCCTTTTGCGGCGGGGCTGTCGTTTCTTTTGGCGTTTCTGATTGCGCGGCAGATTGTCTCCCCGGTGGAAAAGAGCTTTGAAAAGCAAAAACAGTTTATCTCCGATGCGGGTCATGAGCTGAAAACACCGTTGACCGTTATCGGCGCGAACGCGGATCTGCTCGAAAGTGAGATCGGCGATAATAAATGGCTGGAGTATATCCGATCTGAGACCACCCGGATGAACGGTCTGGTGAAAAGTCTTCTGACGCTGGCTCGGATGGAAAACGCCGACCCGCCGGATACGGTCAAATGCAATTTTGATTTCAGCAAAACCGTTGAGGAAATGACCATGGTTTTTGAAAGCGTCATCTATGAAAATGAGTTGACGTTAAAAACCGAAATCGAGCCGGACATATCCTTAAGCGGCAGCCGGGATGAAATCAAGCAGCTGGTGTCGATCCTGATTGACAACGCGATAAAGCACTGTTATAAAAACGGAAGTGTCACGGTTTCGCTCGCCCGGTACAAATCGAAGGGACATTCGGTTCTGATTGTTTCCAATGAGGGAGATCCGATCCCCGAGAACGAGCGTGCGCGTATTTTTGAGCGGTTTTACCGAGCCGACGAATCCCGTTCCGGCAGCGAAAATCGTTTCGGGCTGGGGCTTGCCATTGCCAAAGCGATTACCGAGCGACACCGCGGGCATATCTCGGTCGAGTGTCATAAGGGCGTGACCAGCTTTATCTGTTCTTTTTGATAAACAATAAAACTTTATAATTTGTCTATTGCTTTTCTTTTGCCGCTTGCGGTATACTTTCCATATATTGTGTTTTTGCCGTCGGAGGAAAGAGCATGAAAGAAGTCATTATTAAATTTGCCAAAGATAAATTGCACCAGGTCTGGCAGATCGAAAATTTTCGCGATCTGGTGTTTGGCTGCGCGGAACGGTATCGGGATAAAACCGCCTTTCGCCTGTCTCAGCAAGGCAGGAACATCACCGTCACCTTTCAGGATTTGCAGCGGGACTACCGCCGTCTTTGCTCCACCTTCTTTGTGCAGGGCTTGGAGGGCAAGCCCATCGCCGTGATGGGGAAAAACAGCTATGCGTGGGCGCTGAGCTATTTGGCAGCCGCGACCGTCGGCGTCGTCGTCCCTATTGACAAAGAGCTTTCCGGCGAGGATATCGACCATTTTCTGGCGACTGCGGGCTGCAAAGCCGTGATTGGCGACCGGAAGCTGCTGGACAGTATTTCAAAACAGGAAAATGTCCTGTATGCCGCCACGGATGAGGCGCAGGAAGGGGAGCAGACCGTTCGCTCTTTGACCGCAAGGGGAGAATATTATTATATTTCCACCGGCAAAAAGATCGATACGTTCCCCATTGACCGCGAAAAAATGAGCATCCTGCTTTTTACCTCCGGAACCACCGGCAGCGCCAAGGGCGTCTGCCTCTCACAAAAGAACATCTGCGCCAATATTCTTTCCACCGCAAAAACCGTCAAGGCTTCTCCCCGCGACAGCGTTCTTTCGCTTCTGCCGCTTCATCATACCTATGAATGCACCCTCGGCTTCCTGTTGATTCTATATTGGGGCGCGTCGATTGCCTATTGCTCCGGCTTGATGCAGGTCAGCAAGGAGCTGGTTGAATATTCGCCGACCGTCCTCTTTGTTGTTCCGGCGATTCTGGAATTTATGCTCAAACGCATCAAAAAAGAGGTCGTCAAGGGCTGTCCTGACCGATATAAATCGGTTTTTGCCGAAAATACGCTGCGCAAAGCGCTCAAAAAAGTACCGCTTCCGGTGTCTATGATTATTAAAAAGAAAATCCGGGATTCCCTTGGCGGCAAGCTGCGCATGTTTATTGTCGGCGCAGCGGCGGTCAGCGCCGAGACCATAGAGGAATTTTACGCGCTTGGCATTATTACATTGCAAGGCTACGGGCTGACGGAGTGTGCGCCGCTGCTGGCTGGCAACAGTGATTTTATCTTTAATCCGGACTCTACCGGCGTGGCAATCCCCGGTGTGGAGCTGCGCATTCTGCACCCCAACGCGGAGGGTGTGGGTGAAATCATCGCCCGGGGAGATAATATCATGCTGGGCTATTACAACGACGAGGAAGCCAATCGCAGCGCCTTTGTGGACGGCTTTTTCCGCACCGGCGACCTGGGTCGCATCGACGAGAACGGCTTCCTTTATATCACCGGACGGCTGAAAAACGTCATTGTTACCGCCAATGGCAAAAATATCTATCCCGAAGAATTGGAAACGCGCATCGGCGCCCACGATGATGTGGAAGAGGTTCTGGTCGTCGCCTCTACCGACCACCAGGGCGATGTATGCGTTAAGGCAAAAATCTTCCCCAATCGGGAAAAAATCAAAGCCGTGCTGGGCCATTTGCCTTCCGCCGAGGAAATTTCCGATTTTGTCAGGAAAATCGTCGATGGCGTCAACAAAAAGCTGCCGGCGTACAAGCAAATCAAAAAGGTGGAGGTCCTTTCCGAAAAGCTGGAAAAAACCACCACCCAGAAAATCAAACGCTTCGGCAAAAATATGAGCGATCAGAGCGCCCCCGTCTCGGAGGAAATCGAAACCGGCATCCAGAATACCGACGTCTCCGCCTAAGCGATCAAAGAAAACGCCAGACATGAACGCCCCGCCGCTAACGGCGGGGCGTTCGCAAAGCAGGAATAGGGAGAAAACCAAAGCGCTTTTATGTGCAGTCAAATCGTCCGACGGGGCGATTTTTTATGCCCAATCGGTAATCGCAAGGCGCAGCCGGTAGCAGAAGGTGACCTCCATCGGCTTGCCGTCGGCGGCTTTTTGGAGGGCGGCTTGCAGGTTTTCGGTGGCTTTTTCGATTCGCTCGGGCGCTGCGCGATGGATTGCCTGCCAGCTGCCCTGGCTCTTTGCCAGGGACAGCAATCGCGCTGCCGTGTAGACGGCGGGCGCGTCAAAGACAATTTCACGGGTGTAACGAAATAGCCCGCTGTTTTGCATGGCGGGCAGATGTCCGGTTTTTTGGTGGCGCAGGATGTGGTTTTGCGTCGACGGAAGCTCGTCGCTCAGACGCCGCGCCAGCGCATCCAGCCGCCCATAGGCCTCCTCTGCCGCCGGGGACATGACCGGCGGCCAGTCGCAGTCCAGGGTGGCGAAAATACCGCCTTTTTTCAAAAGCCGCACCGCCTCCTTTAGGGTTGCCTGCGGCTCCATCCAGTGAAAGGATTGGCTGCAAATCACCACCTCGGCGCTTTCGGTGGGCAGCCCCGTATCATCGGAAAACGCCTGCACAAAGCGAAGACGGTCGGTCTCTTTTGTCCTGGCGACGCGCAGCATATCTTCATTTGGCTCCACGCCGATGACCTGATCTGCGCGGTCCAGCCAGCCCACACTCGAAAGTCCGGTGCCGCAGCCCAGATCAACCACCGTTTCCGGTGTTTTGCCCAGATAGGCGCATAAAAAATCCTTCGCCTTTTCCGGCAAAACCGGGCGGCTTTGGTCATACAATTCGGCAAAGCCCAGAAACCGGGCGGCGTTGCCGTGTTCTGCAATCGGTTTCATGTTATTGTCCTTTCTCTTCCCAACCTGCCGCATTGCCGATATCGGTCACAATCCGGTACCCGGCGGCGGCAACTTTTTTCTTCAAAAGAGCTAAATTTTTTCCTTCCTCGGTGCCTTCAGTGCGCTTGTTTTCATACAGCATATAATTTTCCTTCGCCAACGGCGGAGAGAGATTGGGCATCAGCACATTTGCGCCGGCGCGCAGCCCGTCCATCTGTCCCTCCGGCGACAGGGTGCCCAGGGCGGTGGTGGCGGGCAGCAGCACCCGGGGAAACAGCAGCCGCAGAATTGACAGCAAGCGCAGCGTCAGGGCAACGCTGCCGTCCGGATACGACGCCAGGGGCGTGCCGGGCGCGTGGATAAAGGGTCCCACGCCGATCATTTCCGGTGCCAGCTCCCGCAAAAAGCGCAGATCGGCAATCAGGTTTTCCACGGTCTGGAAGGGTGCGCCAACCATCATGCCCGCGCCGACCTGATAACCCAGCTCCTTCAGATCCCACAGGCAGCGTTTGCGGTTTTTCGGATCCATGGCGGGGGGGTGCAGGCGGCGATAATGGGCATTGTCGGCGGTCTCGTGGCGCAATAGATAACGATCCGCTCCGGCGTTTTGCAGCGCGCGATAACTCTCCCGGCTGCGTTCTCCCACCGACAGGGTCACCGCGCAGTCCGGATGGGCGCTCTTGATGCGCGATACCAGCGCGCAAAGCTTTTCATCCGTCCAGAAGGCGTCCTCGCCGCCCTGCAAAACAAAGGTGCGAAATCCCAGTTCATATCCCTTTTGACAACAGGATAAAATCTGCCCTTCCTCCAGTCGGTAGCGGGTAACCGTTCCGTTCGACCGGCGAATGCCGCAGTACAAACAGTCGTTTTTACAGATATTGGTAAATTCGATAAGTCCTCGGATGAAGACCTTGTTCCCATAGACCGCCCGACGCTTTTGGTCCGCCAGCGCTGCCAGATTGGGCGCGCCCTCTCGCAGCAGCGTTGTCCAGTCCCGGTCCGGCAGATCGCGGTCCCTTTGCAGCCGAAGCAGCAAATCAGATGGCATCCTGTTTCCTTTTTCCTCAAGCATCGCTTGAAATATCCCTTCTTTTTTCTCTTACGGGTAAGTGCTTTCGCCTTGCGGCACAGAGGAGCGTCTTCTGACCAAAAACTCCGCGCTCCGGATTTCGATCAGCGTTGTCCTTGTTCGGGAATCACCGCGCCGTAGGGGCAGCCGGGCGTAAGACAGCCGTTTTGTACAAAGCCCTCGGGACGGTGAGTCAGGACGTTGATCAGGAGACTGCGCAGTTTGCAAATCCGGTCCCGGTACGCCGGGTCGGCAATGCCATCGTGCTGCTCCTTCAGATCGTCGGCGCGGAAATATTGCTCCCTGCCGGAATCGGCGAACCAGATAAATTTATCCTCTTTTGTCATGATATAATGATGGGGGAAGGAGCCGCTATGCTCGCCGTGAATATAGGCGCGGCGATCGGCTTCTTTTTTTTGCAGCTCGGCGAACAGATCGACGCCGTCCATTGTTTCTGGTACCGGCGCCCCGATCAGGGACAGCAGTGTCGGCGCAAGATCCCGCAGCTCGGCGACGAAATCGGTGACCTTCCCCCGCAAAGACGGCGTCAGCGCTCCACCGGAAAAGAGCAGCGGCACACGCATACTGCCGTTATAGGGCAGGCTTTTTCGCGCGAAGAAATGGTCCCCCAGCATTTCACCGTGGTCGGAAACAAAGACGATCAGGGTGTTTTCCCATAGATGACGCTCCACCAGCGATTCGACAATCCGCCCGATCTGCCGGTCCAGATGGGAGATCAGAGCGTAATATCCCGCCTGCGCATCATGAATCAGCGCCGGATCGGCAAAACCGCTGTCCGAAGCGGTGATTCGTCCGCCGGCCGCAAGACGCGCCGCGTCGTCCCAATCGCCGTGATAGGGGGGACGAAGATCTTTTTTGATATAATACGCCCATTCCGTTTTCGGCGGATCAAAGGGCGGATGGGGGCGCACAAAGGACGCTTTCAGGAAAAAGGGACGGGTCGGATCGCGCTTATCCAGAAAGCGCAGCGCATGAGAGGCGACCCAGTTGGTTGGATGGTATTTCTCCTCATAAGGCCAGGGCGAGGTCAAAAGGGTATTGCATTCCAGCCCGGTATCGGTGATGTCCGCCGCCATCCCCAGGGCGGATTTCAACTCATATAAATAATCATCACAGAAAAGCTGACTTTCGGCAAGGGGCACGGCGGGATTACGGTAGTAATGCAGATAACCGTCGTGCAGCTCTACCTCCTCATAGCCCATATTGGCGCGGGGCGGGTGGACGTGCATCTTGCCAACGCAGCGGGTCTGATAGCCTGCCGCCGTCATCTCGCCGGGCAGCGTGTGCGCATAATGCCACGGAATGCCGTCCTGATAGCCGACCCTGCCGTTTTTTTCCTGGCTCATGCCGGTCAGCGCCGCTGCCCGGGCGGGAATGCAGGTCGGGCAGGCAGAGACCGCGTTGGAAAAACGAAGCCCCCGTGCCGCCAGGGAATCCAGGTTGGGGGTCTTTACATCCGGATGTCCGGCAATCCCCAAACAGTCCCATCGGAATTGATCCGCCATTAAAAGCAATATATTCGGTCTGTTCGCATGTTCCATCCGAACCACCTCCCGGTTTTACGCTCATTTCATATGCCATATATCCTTTCCGTTGGGCGGCGGATGCCGTGCTTTTGCCGCAGGCAAAAAGGATTTATGATACAATATTCTCAGGATATTATATCATAGTGGTCAGAAGGGGAAAAGTCCTTTTTCTGAAAACGCCGTCAAAAGAATCCAAAATTTTTTTGATTTTCCCCTTGACAATCACTGTTTGACAGGCTATAATAAAAAAGCTGTTTGACCCGGTGTCACAGTGCATATGCGGATGTGGCGGAATTGGCAGACGCGCTAGATTCAGGTTCTAGTGAAAGCAATTTCATATGGGTTCAAGTCCCTTCATCCGCACCAGACGGCGCAAATTTGAACAAAACACCTATGGTCTTTGTGGATAAGGTCGTTTGTGTTTTATGTAAGTTTGCGCAAAAGAAGCCCCGGTGATTCCGGGGCTTCTTTGTTTTTTCTATTACCATTCTACAGGTTCGGCGTTCGGTTTGGGGACTCGGGTTTCTGCGCCGTCCCGCGATGTAATCCAGCCATGGGTAGTTATCAGCTCGGTGTCTTCAATCCGATAAATTCGCGGCGTGTGCCAGCCCTGCCAGTTATCCCAATACTCACAATTTTTGTTGGCAAGGCGTTTCGCCCCAATCAGTGTCGGCGTATCGCCGTACCAGTATCTTTCATATTGTCCACCGATTACACTATACATATTTTCTTTCTTCATTTTTATCTTTCCTTTCGATTTTTTTCTTGGCGGGGGATTGCTCCCCCGCCGGTTTG
>CASFQZ010000064.1 GCA_949296825.1 uncultured Eubacteriales bacterium | reverse complement strand
CGGCTAAAATTTCATACTCGTAATCGCCGCTTGTTGCCGCGAAGGTGGTGACGGGCAGTGCGGTCAGAAGCATCACAACGGACAGAAGAATCGCTGTGATTTTTCGTATGTTTTTCATTGATAGCCCTCCAATCTATGAGTTGATTTATCATACCATATCAACCAACCTTCCCACAATCGTCAAAACAGAGAAATTTTTTTGTGATTTTTTCCTGTTGCGGGCGGGCAAAATTTCAAAACGGTTCAGCATTGAGAAAAAAGAAACATATGCTGTGCGATCTATACAATCTTACCCGGCTGTTTTTGGGCATTTTGCCATGGGCAAAATGACGAAAAAAATCCCGGCAGTCCGAAGACTGTCGGGATAGAGGGTTTTTCTTACACTTCGTAGACGTTGACCTTTTTTCGGTCTTTGCCCAGATGCTCGCAGCGGACGGAAAATCCCGTCCGCTGCTCTGTTATGGTTTGCTAATTTTGTTCAATGTCTGCCGCGTCTGTTATGATCCCGCGGACCGCTCTTGCGGGGCGCTCTGGGTTCGGGAGTATATTCGGGCGTTAAGCCTTCGACCTCGATCAACGCGTCGCGGCGGGACAGGTTCAGCCTGCCCTGATCGTCAATCGGCAAGACCTTTACAATAACCTCATCACCGACATTGACGCAATCCTCCACGTGCTCCACGCGCTTGACATCCAACTGGCTGATGTGAACCAGCCCCTCTTTACCGGGCGCGATTTCCACAAAGGCGCCGAAGCTCATCAAGCGGGTTACAATGCCCTTATAAATCGCACCAACCTCCGGATCGTTGGCGATGGTCTCGACCATATTCAAAGCCCGCTGCGCATCCTCCAGTACAGTAGAGGAAATAAAGACGCTGCCGTCCTCTTCCACATCGATCTTACAATTGCACTCAGCGCAGATTTTCTGAATCACCTTGCCCTGTTTGCCGATGACATCGCCGATCTTGTCCGGATCGATCTTGGTGGTCAGCATCTTGGGCGCATACTTTGACAGCTCAGCGCGCGGCTCGGCAATCACCGGCAGCATGATTTCGTCAAGAATATAGTTTCTTGCCTTATGGGTCTTGGCAAGGGCTTCCTTGATAATTGCAGGCGTCAGACCGTGAATTTTCAAATCCATCTGAATGGCGGTGATACCTTTCTTGGTGCCGGCGACCTTAAAGTCCATATCGCCGAAGAAATCCTCCAGTCCCTGGATATCCACCATGGTCATAAAGCGGTCGCCTTCGGTGATCAAACCGCAGGAAATACCCGCCACGGGCGCCTTGATCGGCACGCCGGCCGCCATCAGCGACAAGGTGGAGCCGCAAACGGAGCCCTGCGACGTGGAACCATTGGAGGAAAGCACTTCGGAAACCACACGAATGGTATAGGGGAATTCCTCCACCGAGGGAATCACCGGCAGCAGCGCACGCTCTGCCAATGCACCGTGACCGATCTCACGACGACCGGGACCTCTGGAGGGACGGGTCTCACCGACGGAATAGGAGGGGAAATTGTAGTGATGGATATACCGTTTGCTGGTCTGGTTGTCGATGCCATCCAGCAGCTGGGCATCCGCCATGGAGCCGAGCGTTGTCACCGACAGCACCTGCGTCTGCCCTCTGGTGAACATGCCGGAGCCATGGACGCGGGAAAGCAGATCGATTTCCGCGTTCAGCGGACGGATTTCATCGATGTCTCTGCCGTCCACGCGCTTGCCCTCATCCAAAAGCCAGCGGCGCACCACAAACTTCTGGGTTTTGTACAAGCAATCATCGATTTTTTCTTCCATCTCAGGATATACTTCGTCAAACTTCGCGTGAACCGCTTCATAAATCGGCTTCAGACGCTCGTCACGCACGCGCTTATCATCGGTATCCAGCGCAACCTTAATATCGTCGATGGCAAAGTTCTTGATTGCCTCAAACATTTCGGGATCGGGGTCATTGGAGGGGAAATCAATCTTCTTTTTGCCGATTTGCGCGGTAATATCCCTGATAAACTCAACGATTTTCTGATTTTCTTTGTGGGCATACATAATGCCATCAAACATGGTTTCGTCGTCTACCTCATTGGCGCCCGCCTCAATCATGGCAACCAGATCGGCGGTGGATGCGACGGTGACCGCCATATCAGATTTCTCGCGCTCCTCTTCGGTAGGATTGATGACGAATTTGCCGTCCACCAGACCGACGGAAACGCCGGCAATGGGACCATCCCAGGGAATATCGGAAATGGAGATAGCGATGGAAACACCGATCATGGCGGTAATTTCCGGCAGGCAATCCTGATCGACAGACATGATGGTGGCGACCACACTGACATCGTTGCGCATATCCTTCGGGAACAGCGGGCGAATCGGGCGGTCGATCACACGGGCGGAGAGCGTCGCTTTTTCACTGGCTCTGCCCTCGCGGCGCTGGAACGAGCCGGGGATCTTACCGACGGAATAGAGCTTTTCTTCAAAATCAACGGAAAGCGGGAAAAAATCCACGCCTTCGCGGGGCTTGTCCGACATGGTGGCGGTGCAAAGAATTTCCGTTTCGCCGTACCGGATCAGGCAGGAGCCATTGGCGAGCTGCGCCATTTTGCCGGTCTCGACCACCAACGGGCGCCCGGCGAGAGTCGTTTCAAATTTTCTGAATTCTTCAAACATGAGCGTAACCTTACCTTTCATTCATTTTATATGAATCCGGGTGGTTTTAACAATAACACAAAGTCTTTTGTCCTTTCGGGAAAAAGACTCTCTGTTAACTGCTAAAACCGGACCGGAGACAGACGTAACAAAGCACGGCGGCAAACCGCAAAGCGCTCTGCCGCCGGATGGACCAATTTATTTACGGATACCGAGACGTGCGATGATGGAACGATATCTTTCAATATCCACCTTCTGCAAATAAGCCAGAAGGTTTCTTCTGTGACCGACCATTTTCAGAAGACCTCTTCTGGAATGATGGTCTTTTTTGTTCTCCTTCAGATGCTCGGTCAGGTTATTGATGCGCTCAGTCAGAAGCGCAATCTGCACCTCGGGCGAACCGGTGTCGCCCTCATGGGTCGCGTAGGTCTTGATGATCTCCGCTTTTCTTTCAGCAGTCATGATTTTCACCTCTTTATAATTTTTGCGAAAGCCGCAGACCGGGGTAGGTGAACTCCCAACGGGCGTACGCCCCGAACCGAGAACTCCGCAAGCGATGTTATTCTATCACAGTTTTCCGCATTTGTAAAGTGTTTCCTGCAAAAAACCTCAGCTGTCTTTTCAGTTTTTCGGAATATATGGATTTTCCCGCAAAAATCCCTGAGAATCATCAAAGAAATCCCAATACAAAATCTCTACAACACGATCAAACAAATCATCATAAACCAATATCGTCAATCCCTGAGCGATGGCATAGCTCTCTTCGCTTCCATTGGTTTCAATGCAGTAATAAGGAGTTGTTTCCGCCAACGAAAATTCCATTTCTTTTTGACGCAAACGAATATCGGTCGTGCGATCTCTTCGGATTAGGTGTTCCGCTCCCTGCTGCCCGTCCTCAAGGGTCAATTCTCCGTTTTTAAAAGCATAAAACCCATCGGTCACTGTTTGCGGACAGCCACCCAAAACATCAAAAAAGCTGTGGACTGCTTGTTTTTGCTTATCGGAGGCAATATCCCACTGATTAACGGCAACAAAAACAGAATAATTTTTCTCTTCCATTAACTTCTCCGCATAGTCTTTAGGATCGCTGATTTGCGGCAGTCCATCCTTGATATGGAATCGATCGAATTGCTCCGCATTGATCTGCCAGCTTTCATATTTTTCATCGCCCCGATGATCCGGGATATCATAGTGCTCCGAAAGATATTTACCAATATACCGCGTGGACTTAATTGCCCCGCTGCGGTTCAAATGGCTGTATTGGTCGGCATAATCCTGAGAAAAGTCAATGCCGATCTCATCATATAGCTCGTTGCCATTGATAAAAGGCATTCCGTATTCTTCGGCTATTTTCTGCCCTGTGAGGAAATAACCATATTCATACGCCGGCATTTCATAAGGCGTAATATAGGTAATAACAGGAATTTGATTTTCAATCCCAAAATTCAGAATTTTCCGATAATATTCCTCTGTCCGGGCTCCGAGCTGCCGCGGCTCCTTGGACATAGCATTCACATCGGGTCGGGTCAACTCCTTATATACCACGGTACTGCACAAATCGCCTTTATAATTGTCGTAATACACGCAACCGAAATCGTTGGTAAAATCTGCCGCATTGATCTCCCCATACCGAGAATGATAATTATTGAACGGATACAGGTAATCTGACCAATCTTCTTTTTCAAAGCTTGTCAGCATTGCCTGCACTTTATTGAGAGACCAATTCAACCCATAAGTATTTTTAATCCCATAATACGGTGTCGTATAATCTTTTGCTTCAGCCAGCCGATACCCTTCCAAAATAATCACCTTCGGCTTCTGTGTCTTTAGCGCTTCTACCAGATAATGATAAGAATTCCAAAACGGCTGTATGCTGCCTCCAAGCACGAAGGCTGAATACCCGTATTCTTCCCATAAAACTGACGGATAAAAATGTGAATAGGCATGGCTGCTGCCGACAATCAAGACATCTATCGTATTTTTTTCCTGCCGGTAAAACGTTTTGGAAATGCGCATACCGTCGTAATATTTGAACGACAGAATATGTGACAGCAAACCAAAAGTCAATGCAAAAACCAAAAGGAATGCGGTTATTTTCAAAATCTTCTTTTTCATCATCTTTTTGCGTCCCTTTCATTAAAACTGCGCATAAATAAAATTCTGCGCGTCAAAGGTCGGACCGTAAAGCCCAAAGACCAGCACGTAAATCAGCAAAAAGATTACCACGCCCCAGCGGAACGGCAATGTCTGCTGCTGCAAAAATACATCAATGCGCTGCTTTTTACGATACAGCGTCAAATCCACCAAAAGCAGGACCAGAAGCCCAACAAACAGAATATTGATCTCCTGTGTCGAAAGCCCCAGCCGATAGATCACGCCGCCCGTCAATGTCCATGGATCCCACTGGGTAAAGAGCCGGGAAATGATGTTCCATGCATCCGACAGGCTTTCCGCTCGGAAAAAGATCCAGGCAAAATTTACCAGCACAAAGGTAATTCCCATTTTGGTCAGACGATAGGAGAGCGAATCGGTTTTGACCTGCCATTTTTCCAAAAGACTCTTTTTCAGCGGCGCCGTCAAATCGCCGATGATCTGATACGCGCCATGCAGCGCCCCCCAGATCAAATAGGTCCATCCGGCGCCATGCCAAAACCCGCTGACCAGAAAAACAATCATCAGATTCAAATACTTGCGTGCTTTGCCTTTTCGGTTGCCGCCCAGCGGGATATACAGATAATCCCGGAACCAGGTGCTCAAAGAAATATGCCAGCGTCGCCAAAATTCCTTGATCGTACAGGAAAAATACGGCGCGTTGAAATTTTCGATCACCGTAAAGCCCATTATCTGCGCCGCGCCCACTGCCATGGTGGAATAACCGGCGAAATCGCAATAAATCTGCACCGAAAACGCCAAGATACCCAATAACAGCTCTGTCCCGCCGACCTGCCAGATCTGCTCGTGGGATAACGTCGATGCAACAATCGTCGCCAGCCGATCGGCAATCACCAGCTTAATAAAATATCCCCACAGCATAACCACTGCGCCGTTAAAAATGCGCTCAACGTTCCATAATTTCAGCTTTTCCACCTTTTTCAGTTGCAAAAGCAAGTTGTCCGACCGTTCGATGGGACCGGAGGTGACCAGCGGAAAAAAGAACAGAAAAACCAAATGCCGAAAAAAATTGTCCTCGGCACGGCTTTTGCCCCGATACACATCCATAAGATAACCCATCGCCTGGAAAGTAAAAAAGGAGATCCCCACAGGCATGGTCCACGAAAGCTGCGGCAGGCTCCAGCCGGGTATAAAATGCGATATCACAGAGGAAATGGTGTCCAGAAAGAAATTACAATACTTAAAAACCGCCAGCACACCGATGCAAAGCACCAAACAGGTAATCAATAAACCTTTTTTCTTTTTTTCTATGTTTTTTAATTTCTGCCCAATCCCGGGGATTTCTTCCTCCGCCAAGGCTTCTTTTTTATTCAGCTTACGCAAAGCCACATTCTGCCCATCGATCGCCAGGCCAAAAAAGAAAGTTACAGCGCCGGCTACCGTCATCAGCAAAACATATTTCATCTCCCAGGACGCGTAAAACACGAAGCAAGCCAGGAACAAAACATAAAGACGCGCCTTTTTCGGAACAATAAAATACAACAGCAAAACCAATGGAAAAAAGAGTAAAAATTCCGTTGAATTAAAAAGCATACCTCATCCACTCCGAGATCATAAAAATAGCGGGCGGCAAGCCGCCCGCATACAAAACAGCTTCCCTTGGCATCATGCAAAACCTGATTTCCAATGCTGTTTTTATTATAGCCTTTTATTTGAGGTTTGTAAATAGTTATTTATGTTTTATTTATACACCGGAATAGGCGGCAAAACCGCCGTCAATTGGGATAATTACACCGGTCACAAACGCTGAGTAGGTCTCATCCGCCAAATATAACAGCGTACCGGTCAGATCCTCCGGCGTACCGAAGCGGCGCAGCGGTGTATGTCCGATAATTTTTTCTGAACGAGCAGAAAGTGAGCCGTCCGGATTATACAGCAGCGTCTTATTCTGATTGGTGGAGAAAAAGCCCGGCGCCAGTGCATTGACGCGAATGCCCACATCGGCAAAATGCACCGCCATCCACTGAGTGAAATTGGACACGCCGGCTTTTGCGGCAGAATAGGCAGGGATGCGCGTCAGGGGACGGTAAGCATTCATCGAGGAAACATTGATAATGGTCGTATGCTCTCTTCCCACCATATCCAGCGCAAAGACCTGTGTGGTCAGCAGCGTACCGAGAATATTGAGATTGAAAACAAACTGGATTCCCTCCGGCTTCAGATCAAAGAACGTCGTCACATTAGGATCTTTTTCCGCCAGATCCTCCAGCGACAAGGTATCCTTGGTGGTGGTACCCTTGGGATTGTTGCCGCCCGCGCCGTTCAAAAGCAAATCACAGGGACCGAAAGCTTCATTGACAACCTTTTTTGCCCCCTTCAGACTTTCGGTATCCAGCACATTACAGGCAACGGCAATGGCGCTGCCGCCCGCAGCGGTGATCTCATCGGCGACCTTCTGCGCCGCATCCGAGTTCAAATCCAGCACGGCAACCTTCATGCCCTGCGCTGCCAGGTCCTTGGCAAAACCGCTGCAAAGCACGCCGCCGCCGCCGGTGATGACCGCCACGCGGTCTTTCAGATTGGTATGTGAAAACATGGGAATCAATCCTTTCAGAAAAATCTTATGCGATTTGCCGCAAAAGCAAAAGCAGCGCTTGGGCTGCCGCGTCAAACGCCGCCCGATTGGTCGGGTAGGTGAAATCTTCTTTCAGCGTATCGGCTGTGCCGCCTTCCTGTTCCAGCGCCTCCAGTCCCTCAAACACCTTCAAATGAGGCTCCAGCGTCAAAAACCGTTTGCCGCCTTTTTCTGAAAAAAGCCGCAAAAGCTCCGGAATCTGCCCGTCGCCCCTGCCCGCCGGCACGACCTTGCCGGTTGCTGTAAGACAATCCTTGATGTGCAGATAGTCGATCTGCTTCTCTAAAAGCGCATAGGCAGCCGGAATATCGGTCACGCCACATTGGATAAAATTTGCGGGATCAAAGACACCTTTGATTTTCCCCTCGAGCGATTGCAGGATGTCCCGACAGCGCTCGGGCGTATCCCCGTAAATTCCTTTTTCGTTTTCGTGACAGCACCAAATCCCGCTTTTACGCGCTTCGTCACAAAAACGTTCCAGCCGCTCCATTACCTCATCGCGCAGCGCGTCTCGGTTTTGCGCTTCTTCAAAATAGAAACTGAAAATCCGAATTCGTTCGGTGCCGAGGACACAGGCATTTTCTACACAGCGCCGAAACTTTTCAAAGTGGGGAACAAAATTCTCTTCGATGCCGATCTTTCCAAAAGGAGAGCCGATGGCGGAAACACCAATTCCGCCGTCATCCAGAATTTTGCGCAGCTCCCGACACTGCTCTGCGGTATAATCGGAGATATTACCCGCGTCCAGTCCACGCGGCTCGATATGGCTAAAGCCGTTTTCCCGCAGCGCTCGAATTTGGTCCACAATCCCGCCGCCCGCCTCATCGGCAAAGGCGGATAAAAGCCATTCGGTCATGTTTTTACCTCGCTTTCGCGTTGCGGGCGTTTATTCGCCGCAAATCTCTTTATACATTTTAATATATTCTCCCGCCGCACTCTTCCAGCTGTTGTCGCACGCCATGGCGCGTTTGACCAGGATCTCCCAGCCCTCACGATTGGCGTAGCCTTCCAACGCGCGGTAAATGGTATGCAGCATATCGTGGGCATTGTAATTGGCAAAGGTAAAACCATTGCCCTCGCCGTTGCCGCTGTCAAAAACCGTATCCTGCAGCCCGCCGGTCTCGCGCACAATGGGGATGCTGCCGTAACGCAGCGCTACCATCTGCGACAAGCCGCAGGGTTCACTTTTGGAGGGCATCAGGAAGATATCGGAACCGGCGTAAATCTTCTGCGCTAAATCCGGCAAAAAGCCCAAGCGCAGCGACAGCTTATCCGGATATTTTTCCTGCATTCGCTTAAAGAAATCTTCGTATTGCCATTCACCGGAGCCAAGCACCACGATCTGAATATCGCTGTTCCACAAAAGTTCATCAAAAACATTGGTGATCAGGTCAAATCCCTTATGCGAAACCAGGCGGCTGACAATGCTGAGCATCGGCACATCGGGCCGGGTCGGCAGCCCCATTTCTTCCTGCAAGCATTTTTTATTCTCAGCCTTGCCGGACAGATCCTCGGCGGAATAGTGAGCGTAAATCGCCGGGTCGGTCTGCGGGTCGTAAATATCCGTACCGATGCCGTTCAGAATGCCTTGTAATTTCCATTCGCGATCCCTCAAAATGCCATCCAACCCATGAGAATACCATGGGTCTAAAATCTCTTTGGCGTAGCTCGGACTGACCGTGGTAACCTTATTGGCGCACTCGATGGCGCCCTTCATATAATTCACACAGTCATCATACTCCACATACCGCGCCTCTTCCGGCGACAAACCGACGACTTCGTTAAGAATCTCATGCCCGTATTTGCCCTGATATTGGATATTATGGATGGTAAATACCGTCTTGATGTTTTCAAATCCTTCCCGGTTTGCATAAAACAGCGAATAATACACCGGCGTCAAGGCGGTCTGCCAATCGTTGCAGTGAACCACGTCCGGTTTGAAATCAATATGCGGAATTACCTCAAGAATTGCCCGGGCAAAAAACGCGAAGCGCTCCGCATCGTCATAATATCCATACAAACCGTCACGCTTGAAATAATACTGGTTGTCAATGAAATAATAAATCACACCATTGTATTTCGCCTGGAAAATGCCGCAATATTGCCGCCGCCACGCCACAGGGACGGTGATATGGGTGATGAACTCCATCGTATCGCGCAGATGCTGCGGAATTGTGCTGTAAAGAGGCATAATCACCCGGCATCCGACCAACCGCTTGCGCAGCGCCTGCGGCAGCGAGCAAGCAACATCCGCCAAACCGCCGCTGGCGGCAAAGGGACGGGCTTCACTGGAAGCGAATAAAACTTTCATCAAAATCGATTCCTTTCCGTTTTTCTCATACACATCAAAAGACGCGTTCCTGTTTTTGCAAAAAGCGGCAAAAACGGCATTCTACGATTAAACGCCGGTTTGCCGCGTGCCGCCGCCAAAAAGGCGGCTGTATTTTTATATGACGGTGCCTTTCGCGATATACAACGGATAATTTTTCGCCCCGGAAAGGCTTTGGCGCGGTTTGATAACCACATTCTTGTCCGAGATCACGCAATTGAGCGCTGCGTCCTCTCCCACAAAGGCTCCCTGCATCAAAACGCAGTTTTTAACCACAGCACCTTTTTCGACATAGACGCCGCGGGACAAGACAGAATTCTCAACCTCGCCGTCAATCACACAGCCATCAGCAATCAGAGAGTTTTTGACACTGCTTTCCAACCCATAGATTGTGGGCATATCATCGCGCACCTTGGTCAACACCGGACGGTCATCACAAAACAGCGCCGTCCGATTGTCATATTGAAGCAGCTCCATATTGATATCATAATAGCTTTGCAGCGAATCAATAATCCGGCAAAAGCCGGGAATTGGATAGGCACAGACCGTCAGACGATCCATATTTTTTTGAATAATGTCGCGGTCAAAATCCGTATACCCATGCCCCCGTGCCGAGCGCAGCAGCGCCAAAAGCAAACTTTTACGCATAAAGAACAAATGCGCCGAATACGTCTTTTCACACTCTTCTTTGGAAACCAGCTCCAAATCAGTAATGCGCTGGTTCTCATCCACCGTAAAAATCGGCGTATTGGGCAGCTGCGGCACCTTACCAGCAGCGCAGCCGATGGTAATATCCGCGTTATGCGCCTCGTGAAAATCACACATTTCGCTGACATCAAAGCTGCAAACCACATTGCAGTCACAAAGCAGAACATATTCCTCTTTTGAATACTGCAAAAATTCCTCAGCGCAAAGATACGCTTCCAGCCGGTTGGTATAATCACCGGAAGTGTTGGAGTTGAAGGGCGGCAGCAGGTAAATGCCCTCGCGCTTGCGTGCCAAATCCCAGGGTCTGCCCATGCCGATATGATCCATCAGGGAACGGTAATTATTCTTGGTCAAAACACCAACCTTGGACATTCCGTTGTTGACCATATTGGACAGCATAAAATCAATCAGCCGATACCGTCCGCCGAAGGGAACGGACCCCATGGTGCGAAGGTTTGTCAGTTCCGGAATGCAATAATCATAACTATTGGAATACAGAAGTCCAACAATATTTTTTCCCATCATACGCTCTCACCCTCCTGCACATCATTTTCACACATGATCTTCGGCGCGATTTTTGCATTTTTACCAACCTTCACGCCGGTTCCGATCACTGCAATGCCCCATTTATCCAGATCTTCTTTTGCTATTTTTTCCGGGCATTCGCCGATGACCACGCCTTCTTCCACGGTCACATCTTCCGCCAGCATGGCGTATTGCACCACCGCGCCGCTTTTAATCACCGTACCGGGCATAACAATGGAATATTTGACCACAGCACCCTGCTCAATGGTAACATTGGAAAACAACACGGAATAATCCACCTCGCCGCTGATCTCGCAGCCGGCGCTGACCATGGAATTTTCCACCACGGCGGTTCCCGACAGATAATGGGGCGGCTGCGCCGGATTATTTCCGTAAATTTTCCAAGAAGTGTCGCTCAGATCCAGATTCATTTTAGGATTCAACAAATCCAGGTTGGCTTCCCACAGGCTGTCAATGGTGCCGACATCCTTCCAGTAGCCCTCAAAGGGATAGGCAAAGAGCCTCTCACCCGCGCTATGCATGGCAGGGATAACATCCTTGCCGAAATCATTGGAGGAGGTGGGATTGTCCTCATCCTCGATCAGATACTTTCGCAGCTTCGCCCAGGTAAAGATATACACGCCCATGGATGCTTTATTGCTCTTCGGGTTCTTGGGCTTCTCCTCAAAGGCAGTGATTCTGCCGTCTTCATCGGTGAACATCAATCCGAATCGTGACGCCTCTTCCCACGGCACTTCCAGCATGGCGATGGTGCAGGCGGCGTCCTTTTTCTTATGGAAATCCAGCATTTTAGAATAATCCATTTTGTAAATATGGTCACCGGAAAGAATCGCCACATATTCCGGGGAATACCGGTCAATGAAATTGATGTTCTGATAAATCGCATTGGCGGTTCCCTTGTACCAGGCGGTGCCGGTAATCTGCTGATATGGGGACAACACATGAACGCCGCCGTCCGCACGATCCAGATCCCATGCGTGACCGTTGCCGATGTAATCGTTAAGCACCAGCGGCTGATATTGTGTCAAAACACCCACCGTATCAATACCGGAATTGACACAGTTCGACAGCGGGAAATCAATGATGCGGTATTTCCCGCCAAAGGGGACGGCGGGCTTTGCCAATTTATGGGTAAGGATACCCAGTCTGCTTCCCTGCCCGCCGGCAAGAAGCATGGCGATACATTCTTTTTTTCGTGCCATATGCTGACCTCCGTTCATTTTTCCGTTTCGGGAATTGTGTTTTTATTTCCCTTCGATTTTCGCTGCTTTTTCGGTTTTAGCGGATTGTAATTTTCCCGCTTTTCCGCTCACGGGTCTTGCTTTCTTTTTTGCCAGGTACAGAACGGAAAGAGGCGGCAGCGTCAACTCGATCGCCTGTTCCTGACCGTGCATGGGAAGCGGCATGGTTTTGTATTGCCTTTTTCTGAGAATGCCCTCGCCGCCATAGGCGCGTTCATCCGAATTAAACAGAATCTCATAAGAACCTTTTTCCGGCACGCCAATTTTATAGAAATCCCGGCGGACTTTAGTAAAATTGCAGACGACAACCAGTGTATCACCCTTTTCGTTCCGCCGCATAAAAGCAATGACCGAATTTGTGTTATCGTCACTGACCAACCACTCAAAGCCCTCCCAGGAATCATCAATCTCCCAAAAAGGTGATTGCGTCCGGTAAAAGCGATTGAGCGCACGACTGTAATCCTGAAGCTGTCGGTGCCGGTCATAGCCAAGAAGCACCCAATCCAATTCTTTTTTTTCGTTCCATTCAATAAACTGACCAAATTCCTGCCCCATGAACAGCAGCTTTTTTCCGGGATGCGCATACATATACCCCAAGAACGCCCGAACCCCGGCGAATTTTTCTTCGTACTCGCCGGGCATTTTATTGATCAGCGAACATTTGCCATGCACCACCTCATCATGGGAAATCGGCAGCACAAAGTTTTCTGAAAATGCATAAAAGAAGGAAAATGTGACCAGATCGTGGTTATACTTTCTAAAATATCCGTCCATGGAAAAATATTTCAGGATATCATTCATCCAGCCCATATTCCATTTAAAATTGAATCCTAAGCCGCCCATATAGACCGGCTTGGAAACCATCGGCCAGGAGGTGCTTTCCTCCGCAATCATCATCACACCGGGAAAATCACGGAAGACCGATTCGTTAATCTTGCGCAGGAGGGCAACTGCTTCCAGATTTTCCTTGCCGCCGTCCTTGTTGGGAATCCACTGTCCATTATCCCTGCCATAATCAAGATACAACATGGAGGCGACGGCATCCACCCGAAGCCCGTCAATATGGAACTTCTCAAACCAGAAGGCAGCGTTCGACATCAAAAAGCTGCAAACCTCAGTCCTGCCATAATCAAAAACTTTTGTGCCCCACTGATAATGTTCGCCTTTTTTCGGATCTTTGTATTCATAGCAGGGCGTACCGTCAAATTCGGCAAGCCCGTTGGCGTCTTTCGGGAAATGCGCGGGAACCCAGTCCATAATTACGCCCAGTCCCGCCTCATGACATTTATTCACAAGATACATAAAATCGTGCGGCGTGCCATAGCGAGAGGTGACCGCGAAATAACCGGTCACCTGATATCCCCAGGAGCCGTCGAAAGGATGTTCTGCCAGCGGCAAAAACTCGATATGCGTGTATCCCATATCCAGCGCATAGGCGACCAGCTCATCCGCCAAATCTCGATATGAAAAGAAATTATCGTCCGGATATTTGCGCCAGGAACCGGCGTGAACCTCATAAATATTGACCGGCGAATGATAAATAACCTGTTCGCTGCGCTGTTTCATCCAGGCATCATCGGTCCATTCAAACCCATCCAGCTCATAAAACTTGGTCGCATTGTCCGGACGGGTCTCCATATGGTAGCCGTATGGATCGCTTTTCATTAGGATTCTGCCGTCTTTTGCCGTAATTTGGTATTTATAGGCGTCATATTCCTTTACGCCCCGAACAACAGCCTCCCAAACTCCCTGCCTGTTGATACGGCGGCATTCGGCTTCCTCCGCCTTCCATCCGTTAAAATCACCCGCCACGCCGACCTTTCCGGCGTTCGGCGCCCAAACGCGAAACGTCACCTCATCCTTTCCGGTGCGATGCGAGCCAAGCACTTCATATGCGCGGGCATTGTTCCCCTGATGAAACAGATAAAGCGGATATTCCAAAGCGCTGTCAGTTTTTTTTGCCATATCAAACACCTCCTCACATTTCGATACAAAACTATTTTAACAAACTTTCCCTTATATTTCAAGCGGTTTTGATTATTTTGTTCAGAAATGTCTTAAAATATTTTTGGATTCGTAGATAGGTTGCACAAAAAACAGACCACCAAAACAGCAAATCTTACAAAAACGTAAACAAATATTCATATACGAGCCATAGACAGGCGCAAAAAAAGACTGCCGTAATATAACAGCAGCCTTATTCTTGCTATTTTATGCAAACATGGCAGACGCGCTCTCCATGGCAAAATCATACGCCGCATCAACGTCTTCTTTTGCATAAATTGCAGATCCTGCGTATTTTTCGTTCAGCTCCGACATAAAATCATCCGTCGCATCCGACGCCAGCTCGGCGCGAATGGTCGCTTTCCATTCCGGCTCTTCCTCTCTGCCGCAGAAATACATAATGTGATACCCGTACTCCGTCTCTACAATGCCGGTATCGCCCGCTTGGCGGGATTCGTCATATGCCCATTCCTCAAAAGGTTCCACAAATTGCCCACGAGAAATCTGTGCATAAAGACCGCCTTCACCGCCCTGTCCGCCAGAAGCGAGGGACGCGGTATCCTCACTGTATTTTTCTGCCAAAGCAGCAAAGCTTTCCTCGGTGCGCTCTCCGTTTTTATACTCTTTCAAATAATCCTCACAAAGCTGATATGCTTCCTCTTTAGAAAGAACCTGTTCGCCCGACAGGTTAGTCACGCCGTCTTCGGAAGTACTTTCCTCTGAATCGTCGAAAGTCACCAGAATATGACGCACCGAGGGCAGATGCTCTTCATTGCGTGCCGCCGGCTCCGCGACAAAGAGGACGTAAACATACATTCCCGTGCTGAAAATTTGCATATCGCCGATCTTCCGGTCAGAAGAGAAAGCCCAGTCCGCTGCGTCTTCGCCGATATTCTGCGAAATGGTAGCATAATCAACATCTTCCACCAGCGTATTGATATCCTCAGGGAAATTTTCCGGGTCGGTCTCGGCAGCAGCTTTTACAAAAGATGCTTCATCGGTCACCTTTGCCATAAAATCAGCGGCTGCGGCTTGCTGCGCCTCGGCATCCGTGATCCCATCCTCATCTTGCGAAATGCTAAACCGCATGGCGCGCAAAGTTGCGCGATCATAGCTTTCCGGATCTTCGTTATACACCGCTTCAATTTCTTCGTCGGTGATCTTCTGTGCCAAATCTTCGGCAATCGCTTCCTGATATTTCTGTGCGAAAAGCTGATCCTTGATCACTTCGGACAGCACATAAGAGTTGATCCCCTCACCGTATTGCTGCAAAATAAATTCTTCGGTGCTCACACCATAGGAGGCAGCAGCCTCATCCAGAGAAGCGAGGCTCTCCTTCACCTGCGACAAATCTTCCTCTGTAAGCGTCAGCCCCATATCCTTTGCCTGCTGGGCATAATAGGCATATTGCTCCATAGTGGCGACCGTCAGCTCCTGAAAATACTCGGCATAAGAAATCTGAGAACCATCGGAAGCAGAAAGATACTGTTCCTCCGGCGACAAGCGATAATCAAACCCCGTCAGCATCGCGCCATAGCCTTCACCGTAATAGTAATCGTAATAAAATGCCTGCTGAGCGTAAGACATATACAGAGCCGAATAGTAATAGCTGTATTCCGCAGCGGAAAAGCTGACACCGCTGGCGGAAAGCACCCTGTCGTTGACCCCTAAACCGTTTTTCGCCAGAGGGTCCGTCAGATCCAGAGAAGCGGTCGGCGCAGAACCGGCAGCGGCACGCAGCAGAATTTTCGCGTCCGTCAAATCCACCACATCGTCCTGGTTATAATCGCCCTGCGCAGGCTCTGTCCGGTCGGCGTCCAGCGCAAGCGCTCGGGCATCCGCCGCCGAAAGCGCACCGTCACCATCCATATCGCCGGTGCCGGTGTTGGTTGTGCCTTCTTCCCTCGGTGCCGTTGTTCCAATCTCAGCGGCAAACGCCGGCTGCAAACAGCCAACGCCCAACGCCAGGGAAAGAACCATACTTACCAAAATACGAAAAAATCGATTCATGGATTTCATCCTTTCTTATACAGCGGGAATCTCTGATTATTTCGCCTGTCCCATGTCAATCTTTTTTGGACGGCTCCGCCTTAACGGAAAGCTTTTCATACAACTCTTTGTAATGATCTCGCTCCGCTTTGATTTTCGCCGCGTCATCCAGATAGGTTTTGAGCTGCTCTTTGATATTATCCAGAATATTTTCCTTACGGCGGTTTTCGTCCGCGTACTCCATCGCGGTCAGAATCGCCGCCTGAGTCACAGAAACACCGGCACTTTCCCGGACATATTTTTCAATTTTTTCCTGGGTGCCGGACGCCAAAGAGAGCATATATTCCTCACTATCATTGGTCACGATACAAAAATCACAACCGCATACGGTAAAACGTATTTTTTTCTTCTCCATATCATTCCGATCCTTTCCGGATATTTCAGTCAACGCCGCGTACTATCTCTCATAAATCGTGCAGACAACAGTCCAATACAGCAACAAGCACAAAGAACGGGCACACGACGCAATGTAAAGTTATTCTACCAT
>CASFQZ010000063.1 GCA_949296825.1 uncultured Eubacteriales bacterium | reverse complement strand
GGAGAAGATATGGTTACGGTGATATCGCCGCTGGCGCCGGTTGTTCTGATCCAGAAAGCACGGTCGCCGCCGATCATTGCAAATTCCTCCGGCCCGATGACCTTTCCGGGACCTTCCACCTTAACCGTAAAGACACTGTTGTCATAAGGCAGACGGTTATTGTTTTGATCAAGAATTTCCATTTCGATGCGTGTCACATCATAAGTTTCTTTTTCCAGAAGCTCGGTTTTATCGGCTCTGGCTGTAAAATGCTTGCCGGTGACATTGGTTTTGACAATGGTTTTGACCAGCTCGCCGTCTTTATAGCCTTCGAACTTATACTCGACCTGATTGCCGCCCCAGTTGGCAATGTATTTTACCACGATATCATAGACCTGTTTGACGGTCATTTTCCCTTTCAGGAAGCCGGCGACGACATAGAGGTATTTATAGGGCGGCATGGCAAAACCATACTGTCCGGCAGCAATTAAGGCGACCTTGAGGTACTCCGCCGCTTTCGGGTCCAGATGCTCATTTTCGATCAGCGCGTCACCGATATAATCCTCGGGGCAGATAGGCGGGTGAGGCATATGGGGGAATCGCTTCTTGTTCGGATAGGCAATGCTCTTCATTTCGCCGTTTTTATACACTTTCACATAGTCGCAGTTGGTGAAGATATAAACGGGTCCAACGCTGCCGCCGGGATGGTCGCCGATGTCCATGGAGGAGGAGCATTCCATCACCGGAGTACTATCCTGCTGGGAAGCATAAACCGCCGCTGCCAGTTTCGGCACGCGGAACATATCCAGAATGCCGTGATAGCAAATCTTATCGCCGCTGCCGAAATCCTTATGGGTATTGTAATCGGCAAAACACCAGCCGGTAGCGCCGCTGATGCGTTTATTGCCAAAGGCGGTGTTCTGCACCCGCAGATGGCGCAGCGCGTGCTCGGTACGGGTCGGCTCGCCGTCAAAGGATTTGGTCGGGTACATATGACCGTTATGCTCGGTGACAAGATAGGGCTTGGTCAGACCGGTGACAATGGAAGCGGGCAGGAGTTTTATCGCCTTTCCGGCATGGCTGAAATCGTTATAGGTATAAACATCCTCCAGCAGATGGCTGCGGGGGAAATTGCGCACGCCGCCGGTCTGACGGGTCGGGTCAAGCTTCCTTGCCAATGCGTTGGTCTGCGCGTAAAATTCGTCGCAGTCCACGCCCTCGTTTACGCGCACGCCCCACAAAATCACGGAAGGATGGTTGCGGTCGCGCACGACCATGCTTTCGACATTATCCAAACAATTGTCGCGCCACTCGCCCTCTCCCAAGAACTGCCAGCTGGGCATTTCCGTGAAGACCAGAAGACCGATTTCATCGCAGCGATCCAGGAAGTGGATGGAATCCGGATAATGGGCAGTGCGCACAAAATTGCAGCCCAGACGATATTTCAGCGTATCGGCATCTGCGATCTGCGCAGAGGCGGGCATAGCGTTGCCGACATAAGGATAGGACTGGTGACGATTCACACCCAGAAGCTGGATATGTCTGCCGTTCAGCACAAATCCCGTGCGCGTAAAGCGTCCATCCCGGAAACCGAATCGCGTGTCGGTATGGTCTCCACGAAAGGTGATGCGCAGCGTATAAAGGTTGGGATCGTCGATATCCCAGAGCTTGGCGTCGCCGACCTTCCACATAGTGTGGATGATCTTCCCCTCAAAGGGGAACGTATGGACTTTCAGCACTTTGTCCTTCTCACAAAGGGAGAACGTAAACTCTCCTTTCGCACTCTCATTCAGGGTGATATCCGCCTCAATGGTCTTATCCGGCGCGAGGGCATTCGGCGTTTTTACAAAAACATTCTCGATGTAAACGCTTTCGGTAATCTCCAGCCAGACCTCACGATAGATACCGCCATAAACCAGATAATCTACCACATTGCCAAAGGGCGGAATCTCGGGGCGCTCCGTGGAATCAAGCATCACGGCAATGACATTGTCAGACTTGCTGACCATGTCGGTAATATCAAAAACAAAGGGGGTATAGGGCCCCTTATGGCTGCCGACTTCCTTGCCGTTGACAGAGACAACAGCATAGTTCGCCGCACCTTCAAAGTGCAGCAGCACCCGTCTGCCGGCTTCCAGCGCCTCTTTGGGCAGCTTAAAATGCTTACGGTAGCAACTGACAAACTGATAATCGCGTTCGTCAAAATAATTCAGCGGCAGCTCATGGTTGGCATGGGGAATCTCGACGGTTTCAAAAGAAGAATCGTCAAAGCTCTTCTTCATCATCTCGTCTTCGTAAGACGGCGAGTACTTCCAGTCGAAATTCAAGGGAATGGATTTTCTCATAACAAAACTCCTTTACTTTCTTTCTGATTGTAAATATTGAATGATGTTTTCCTGTTGATTTTCACACGCGCCCTCGATCACGGCAGAAAGGGCTTTCTGCAAAAGGGCGCCCACCTGCTGACCGCTGACCGAAAAGGCTTTTTCCAGATCTGTGCCTGTCACAGCAAGCTCGCGCAGACTGTAACACTCTTTCGCGTTTCTGACTTGCTCGAAAAGAGATTGGACAAGGCTAAGCTGCTCAGAGATATCTCGATAGGGTTCCGCCAGGGCGCCGCGGTCGGCTTTTCGCATTTGCAGAAAACGCAGGAAGTTCTCTTCGCCCATCTCTCCCAGGTACCGCTTGAGCGTAATTTTATCCGCCGGGATCGGGCGATCGTGGATTGAGACAAGAAATGCGGTCTGCTCTATGGTGCGGGTCGGGAATTTCATATGCGTCAATTCGTCTTTGGTGATTTTTGCGCCCGCTTCAGCATGACCGCTAAAATCACTGTCCCCGTTTTCGCGGAACGTCTCGACCGCAGGCTTGCCCACATCGTGAAACAGCATCACCAAGCGCAGATAATCATCGGTCGGGTCCACAGCGTCTACGGTATAGCAGGTGTGTTCCCAGATATCATAAGCATGTTTTTTCCCGATTTGGGCGTGACGATATTCCGCTTTCAGTGAAGGAAACAGCTCAAAAATTACTTCGCCATAAGCAAGAAGCACCTTCCCGGCGTTTTTACCGCGCAGCAGCTTCATCATTTCCTTTTGCAGCCGCTCAGCGGACACCTTATGAAGGTTTCCTTTCAAAGCAAAAATCGCGTCTTCGGTCTGTTTTTCTATGGTAAAACCCAACACCGAAGCAAAACGCAATGCGCGCATGATACGCAGTGCGTCCTCGGAAAAACGCAGCGTTGGATCGCCGACACAGCGGATAATTTTATGCTGAATATCCGCGCAGCCGTTGTAAGGATCAACTATTCCCTCGCTCTGGGAATAGGCAACGGCGTTAACGGTAAAATCACGCCGCGCCAAATCGGCTAAAACTGAGTCGGTAAACACAACCTTGTCCGGATGCCGGCTATCAGAATAGGAACCGTCCAGACGATGGGTCGTAATTTCTACCGGCGAGCCGCCGGAAATAACTGTGATCGTACCATGCTTCTCCCCATAATCGATGGTGCGATAATCAGAAAAAACCTCTTTGATCTCACAGGGCAGCGCCGTGGTCGTGATATCATAATCATCCGCCGACTGCCCCATCAGTGAATCCCGCACCGAACCGCCGACTGCATAAGCGCGATACCCCGCTTTTTCCAGCCGGTCCATCAACGTGCGGATATTGTCCGGTAAAAACATTCCGAGCCTCCCGAAAAAACTCTTTTCCCCAATCCCGTTTATTCTACGATAAATCCTCCCCGTCAGGGGCAGCGGCGCTGTCGCCGCGCTTTTGCCGCAGGCAAAAAGGATTTATGATTCAATGTTCTCTAACAGGTGCGAAGCGCCTCCTCCGCGAAGCGGAGACAAATCCGCTGCTAAGCGGATTTGAGTTAGAGATTATTATACCATATATTTCCGGCAAAGTCCATACATTTTCTTGGACGACTTGAAAAGAATCCTGAATTGTGATAAACTTTTTCAGAGGTGAGACCATGACATTTCAGAAAAAATATGAAGAGTACGCAAAAATTGTTGCTTCCCTTGGGATTCATGTGACAGAGGGAAAATATGTTTTGATTTCCTGTCCGGTAATTGCCGCCGATTTCGGGCGGATGGTGGCGGAAAATTGCTACAAAGCCGGTGCAAAGGATGTCATTATGCTGTATAACGACGAAAAATTTTCCCGGATGCGCTATGACCACGCGAAAAAAGAGGTAATCGCCGATATCCCCTTCTGGCAGGCAGAGCGTCGGAACCTGTATGCCCGGGAAGGCTGCTGCAATGTCAGCATCATTGCCGACGATCCGGAAATTTTCACCGGAGCGGACAGTGAAAAAATGATGGCTTCTGCCATTGCTTCTAAAAAAGCATTCAAAGAATTTTATGATATTATGGATCGGGGCGGCGTGCGCTGGACTGTGGTCGCCTACCCGAATCCCCAATGGGCAAAAAAAATTTTCCCCAACTTAAACGAAGAGCAAGCGACAAACGCATTATGGGAACAAATTTTCAGAACGGTGCGCATCGGCGAGGGGGACGCGCAGGATAATTGGGCAAAGCATGACGTCGTGCTGAAAAAGCGGGCAAAACAGCTCAACGATTACGCCTTTTCCTGTCTGCGCTACCAAAACGGCATGGGAACTGATCTTTCTGTTTATCTCCCTGAGGGGCATATCTGGTATGGCGGCAGCGAAGAGGACCGGGAAGGCATCGCCTATTTTCCGAATATGCCAACTGAGGAAATCTTTACAATGCCTCACAAGGATAAAACCGAAGGAATTGTCTATGCTGCCATGCCGCTGGTGTATCAAGGGGCAATCATTGACGGGTTCTATCTGAAATTCCACAAGGGAAAGGTTATAGAATACGGCGCGAAGCAGGGAGAAGCCGTGCTCAAACGGCTGCTGGACACCGACGATGGTTCCAGGATGCTGGGAGAAGCCGCACTGATCCCCTACAATTCACCGATCCGAGAAACCGGTCTTCTGTTTTATGAAACGCTGTTTGACGAAAACGCCTCCTGTCATCTGGCGTTGGGCGAGTGCTATCCCAACACCATCCGCGGCGGCGAAGAAATGAGCGAAGAGGAACTGAAACGCTGCGGCGGGAATAAGAGCGTTAACCACGTGGATTTCATGATCGGCACCGCTGATCTTTCGATTGACGGCATCACAGCCGACGGAAAAGTTATTCCCGTATTTCGCGACGGCAATTTTGTTTTCTGATTCTTACGCCGTCTCTTTCTTGTCCGGAGACAAGAAAGAGACGGTATTTTACATCAATTTGACAATCGTCTTCTTTTTGCTCAATCTTGCCAGAAAAGCAACGAGAAAATCGGACAAATTCCGCTAAAAATCCCATTGTATTTCCCGATGTCTTGTGCTATCATATTTCTTGATTTTTTTCAGAAAGAAGGATATATGTGGACTTTTTGATGGACATTTTCGGCAATGTGACCGAATTATTCACCTTGCTCGGCGGCAAACAGCTGATCATGTGGATCATCGGCGCAGTGCTTATCTATCTTGCCATTAAAAAAGAAATGGAACCGTCCCTGCTGCTGCCCATGGGCTTCGGCACGATCCTGGTCAACCTGCCCAACTCCGGCGCCATCGGCGAGGAGGGCGCGATCGAAGTGTTGTTTGACATGGGTATTGCCAATGAGCTATTCCCTTTGATTCTCTTTATTGGCATCGGCGCAATGATCGACTTTGGACCATTGCTCTCCAACCCAAAGCTGATGATATTCGGCGCGGCGTCTCAATTCGGCATTTTTGCGGCGTTTTTCATTGCAACGCTTGCAGGCTTTGATATTCGTGACGCTGCTTCCATCGCTGTCATCGGCGCAGCAGACGGCCCGACCTCTATTTTTGTCTCTCAAACCTTAAATTCCGCCTATACCGGCGCAATCATGGTCGCTGCTTACTCCTATATGGCGCTGGTTCCGGTCATTCAGCCCCCGGTCATCAAGCTGCTGACCACCAAAAAAGAACGGCTGATCCGTATGCCCTATGCCCAGTCCAGCGTCAGCAAGAAAACAAAAATCCTCTTCCCGATTTTCGTTACCATCATTGCCGGTCTGGTGGCTCCTGCCAGTGTTGCTCTGGTCGGCTTTTTGATGTTTGGTAATCTGATCCGTGAATGCGGCGTACTGGACAATCTTTCCAACACCGCACAAAACGTGCTTGCCAACCTGATCACCATTCTCCTTGGATTGACAGTCGCCAATCAGATGCGCGCTGATTCCTTCCTGAAATGGGAAACTATTTTGGTCATCCTGATCGGTCTTGCCGCGTTTGTTTTTGATACGGCGGGCGGCGTCCTGTTTGCGAAATTCCTGAACCTGTTCCTCAAACAGAAAATCAACCCTATGGTCGGTGCGGCGGGCATTTCCGCCTTCCCGATGTCCAGCCGTGTGGTGCATAAAATGGGTCAGCAGGAAGACAATCAGAACTTCCTTCTGATGCACGCAGTCGCCGTCAATGTTTCCGGTCAGGTCGCTTCGGTTATCGCCGGCGGCATGATCCTGAACTTTTTTGCTTGAGATCGGAAAGGAGCCTGAATCATGGAAGAAAACCTCACCACAGTTTACAGCGCCGAAACGCTTGCGGCGGAAACCGAAGCCGGCGAAACGCAGGCCCTCGCCTCGTCCGGCGAATACAATCTCGATGAACCTGCGTCCCTCGGCGAAGCTGCCGGCATTATGGGCAAAGGACTTCTGGGCGTTTTTGTTGTCATCGGCGTAATCATCCTCTGCGTATATGCGCTGAATAACATCGGCAAAAAAGGCAAAAAGAAAAAGGAAGAGGATAAATAATCCTATTCTTAAACAGCGGCATATTCCGAACCGGAATACGCCGCTGCTTTTTTATATCTTACCCTTCAGACGATAACCATGGAAATAAAAAAGCAAGATCCTTTTGGCTTTGAAGGATCTTGCTTTTTGCTTCAGCGAGTGAAATCTTCTACAATTTTGCCATCTTGAATACGCACATTGCGCGGCGCGTTGGCGGCGATGCCGTTATCGTGGGTGATCAGAATGACCGTTGTGCCGTCTTCGTGCAGCTCATGGATCATATTCATGACTTCCTTGCCGGAAGCGGAATCCAGGTTGCCGGTCGGCTCATCCGCCAAGATGATTGGCGGGCGGGCAGCCAGGGCACGGGCAATGGCAACGCGCTGCTGCTGACCGCCGGACATCTGGGCGGGCAGATGGTCGATGCGATGACCAAGCCCGACGCGGCGCAGCGCCGGAATCGAGAGGCGCTCGCGTTCCTCCGGCGGCATACCGCGGTAAACCAGCGGCAGCTCCACATTGGCTTTTGCCGATAGAGACGGGATCAGGTTAAAGCCCTGAAAAATGAATCCAATCTCTTTGTTGCGAATATCCGACAGCTCATCATCCGTCAAACCAGCGACATTTTTGCCGTCTAATTTGTACACGCCGCGGGTCGGCACATCCAGAAGTCCCAAAATATTCATTAAAGTCGATTTGCCGGAGCCGGACTGACCAATGATAGCGACGTACTCGCCCTTATTAACGGTCAGTGAAACACCATCCAGTGCGCGGACCTCATTTTCGCCGGGGTTATAGATTTTATAAATATTTTTAACATCAACCAAAGGCATACAAAGACCTCCTTATGGTCAAACCCCTGCAAGCGCCTGTTCCAAATCGGCAAGGATGTCGGAAATATCCTCGATACCAACGGAAAAGCGAATCAAGTCCGCGCCGACGCCCGCCTCTTTCAGCTGTTCATCGGTCAGCTGACGATGGGTCGTACTGGCGGGATGCAGAACACAGGTGCGGCAATCTGCCACATGGGTAACGATGGCGGCGAGCTTTAACGAATCCATGAATTTCGTCGCCGCTTCCCTGCCGCCCTTTACACCAAAGGAAACAACGCCGCAGGACCCGTTGGGCATATATTTCTGTGCCAGCTCGTAATATTTATCTTCTTTTAAGCCAGGATAACGGACCCAGCCGACTTTTTCGTGGTTCTGCAAATATTCGGCAACCTTCTGCGCATTTTCGCAATGCCTTGCCACACGCAAAGGCAGCGTCTCTAACCCGGTATTCAGCAGAAACGCATTAAATGGCGCAGGGATCGAGCCCAAATCGCGCATCAGCTGCGCCGTCGCCTTTGTGATGTAGGCGGCTTTTCCGAATCGTTCGGTATAGACGATCCCATGGTAGGAATCGTCGGGAGTGGTTAAACCGGGGAACTTATCGTTTTGTGTCCAGTCAAAATTGCCGCTGTCCACAATAACGCCGCCGACCGCCGCTGCGTGACCGTCCATATATTTAGTCGTGGAATGAGTCACGATATCCGCACCGAATTCAATCGGGCGGCAATTCACCGGCGTGGGGAAGGTGTTATCCACAATCAGCGGCACACCATTGGCGTGGGCACATTTTGCAAATTTTTCAATATCCAGAACATCCAGCACAGGGTTGGCGAGGGTCTCGGCAAAGACCGCCTTCGTATTTGGACGGAAGCACGCCATGATCTCCTCTTCCGACGCATCCGGATGAATAAAGGTAAAATCGATCCCCATTTTCTTCATTGTAACGGAGAATAGATTAAAGGTGCCGCCATAAATTGAGCAGGAGCTGACTATATGATCTCCTGCGCCGGCGATATTAAAAATCGAATAAAAGGAAGCAGCTTGACCGGAAGAAGTCAGAATTGCAGCGACACCGCCTTCCAAATCGGCAATCTTCGCCGCCACCGCGTCATTGGTGGGATTTTGGAGACGGGTATAGAAATAACCGGACGCTTCCAGATCAAAGAGCCTGCCCATTTCCATACTGGAATCATATTTATAAGTTGTGCTCTGAATGATGGGCAGAACACGCGGCTCACCATTTTTCGGCGTATAACCGCTTTGAACGGCTTTGGTTGCAATTTTGAAATCAGACAAGAGACTCTCTCCTTTTTTCACCTAAAAATTCTTTCATCAAAGACACGCCATCCGGGATATAAACACCGGAAGCTCTGGCGGTCTTTTCGTTCACAGAGACAATACCGCTGCTCGCCTTTGCACTTTTTTGCATCATGGCAAAAGGAACGGGGTCAGGCGCGTGGGTCTTCGTGGTCAGCGGGGTCGGATGATCAGGAAGGCACATAATCTTATAATCTTCGCCGGTGGAATCCAGATATGCCATCAGAGGACCAACAATTTTTTCGTCAATGAGCTCAATGGCTCTGATCTTGTTTTCCGGCTCGCCGCGGTGACCGCATTCGTCGGGAGCCTCGACATGGACATAAACAAAATCCTGTCCTTGTTTCAGTGCATCGATTGCCGCCTGGCATTTGCCTTCAAAATTTGTATCCAGATAACCGGTCACGCCGGGCACCTCGGGCGTTTGCATTCCGGCGCAGCCGCCAATCCCTTTCAGCAAGTCAACCGCAGAAATAATGGTGCCTTTTAAGCCATGCATTTCATAAAAATTGCCGAGGGACGGCTTTGTGCCCTCACCCCAGAGCCAAATGGAATTTGCTGGGCGCTTACCCTCCTCCATTCGTTTTAGATTGACCGGATGCTGCATCAGGAAATCATAGCTCTGCTTCATCATTTCAATGAGAGGCGCGGCATTTTCAGCGGTGGAAAGGTAGGGACCGACGACGCGATCGGAAATATCATGGGGTGGCGTCATGGAACCAAGCTCGGTGGTGCCATTGTGCCAGACAAGGCAATGGCGATAGCTGACGCCGTTGTAAAAGCGAAACACATCACTGCCGAATTTTTCCTCAACCGAACGGATGATTTCGGCAGCCTCCTGAGAAGAAATATCTCCGGCAGAATAATCAACCATCACCTTATTTTCATACGGTTCATCCTCGGATAGCGTCACCAGATTACAGCGAAGGGTCACATCGGTATCCAAAAGCGTTACGCCGATACTAACCGCTTCCAACGGCGAGCGCCCGGTATAGCAGGTGCGCGCATCGTAGCCAAGCACGCCTAAATTGGCGACATCGCTGCCCGGCTTTAAGCCGTCAGGGACCGTTTTAACCAGACCAACTCTTCCGTTGGCGCCGATGTAATCCAGATTCGGCTTTTTCGCCAGTTCCATTGGCGTGCAGCCATTCAATGCGGGACAGGGATAATCCGCCATCCCATCAAAAAGAACCACCGCATATTTCATAAGCTTGTCATCCTTCCATGGGGTTCGTTGCACTTTGCAAAAAAAACAAAGCATGATTGTAAAGTATACCATACTTTACCGGCAGAATCAACCCGAAACATCCGCGCAATTTTGCAAACCGACAATCAAAAAAACCATGCGACTACCATGAAGCTTTCGCAAAATATTTATCCGCAGAAAATTATTGACAAACGCGCAGCTTTGATATATAATATAGTTGTGACGGGACCTGACGAAGCAATCATAAACAGAGATTTGAGGTTTTGATTCTCTGTTTCTATTTAAAGGAACGGCAAGAACAGGGATAAATCTGTTCTCCTTTTGATCTAATTCCTGTCGGTCTGCCTTCTCCTCAGCCGACGACTGTTCTTTGCCGTTCCTTTAAATAGGAAAATTACCGCTGAATGAATCTATGCGTTTTCAGTGCTTCCCGTCTTTTTTTCATCCCTAAAACACACCAAGATGGAAAAAATCAAAAAAATCTGAAAAAAGCCCTTGCAAAGAGCAAGGGAATGTGATATAGTATAGAGCGTTCCAAGTATCCGGGTGTGGCGCAGTTGGGAGCGCGCTTGACTGGGGGTCAAGAGGCCGTGAGTTCAAGTCTCGCCACTCGGACCAAGAAAAAGCCTTATGTATCAACGATTTTACGATACATAAGGCTTTTCTCTTTTTCTAAATTTTGTCCCAGGTGTCCACAAGGTGTCCAGAACGGTTTTCCTCTTTGTTTCGATTGCACTCGTTTAAAAAAGAAGCTCCGTACATTCGTGACTTCTTTTTCGCTTTATAACAGATGAGATTACCCCACCGTTTTTTATAGTTCAATCTTTGCCTTGCTAAGGACATTTATGTCCCTACCGTTCTCATCCTCCGTAATCACCATGACGGGCTTTTCCCAGTCGCAGCAATCCTCCTCATTCCCATTATCTGTGTCAAACTCCTCA
>CASFQZ010000062.1 GCA_949296825.1 uncultured Eubacteriales bacterium | reverse complement strand
CCGGCGGGTGTAAAAGAAAATATTTTTATTCATACGACAGCACCCCGTCCCGAATCACCACCGAAAAATCGGCGGCGGCCGCCACTTCCGTGTCGTGGGTCACCAGCAATATGGTAGTGCCGGTTTCTTTATGGATGGCGGCGAGCATGCGGATCACATCTTTGGCGGACTCCTCGTCCAGATTGCCGGTGGGCTCATCCAACAGCAGAATTTCCGGTTTTAGGATCAGAGCCCGGGCAATGGCGGCGCGCTGCATCTGCCCGCCGGACAGCTGCGCGGGCAGGTGATCCAGCCGGTCGCGCAGCGCCAGCGTATCCAGAATATAGTCCAGGTATTCGCCGTCGGGGAATCCTTTTTCGATTTTTGCCGGAAACAGGATGTTTTCCAACAGCGTCAGCTCCGGCAGCAGGTTGAAGAACTGAAACACAAAGCCGATATGACGGCGGCGAAAGACGGCAAGCTCTTTCTCCTGCATTTTGGTAATGTCTTCCCCCGCAATCCGCACCATGCCCCCGTCCGGCGTGTCCAGCCCGCCGACGACATGCAGAAGCGTCGATTTTCCCGAGCCGCTTTTGCCGCGCACCGCCACGAATTTGCCGCCTTCCACAGCGAAGGTGATATGATCCAGCGCGCGGATTTCCTTGTCTCCCATCAGGTAGCTTTTGTGAACATTGCGCAAATCAATCATTGGGATACCCCCATCTTTTTTTTTGCAGAATTATGATACCATAATTTTTAGATAAAAACAAGAACAAAAGTGTAACAAAAGATGCCGAAAAAGAGACGAATAAACAGAGTATTTATTCGTTTGAGCTGCGGTGGAGAATCGGGCTTTTTGGCAGAAAAAGGCGAAAAAGCAGGCGACGGGATAAAATATATGTGGATATAATGCCTAAAAATTTTTTATGATATGATGGATTTTAATTGAAATGACAAAAACCACCGGAAATTTCGCAAGATACTTGCAATCGGGCGTCGATTGTATTATAATACAGGAAAACACTTTGTAAGTCCGTTAAGAGGTTTCCAATGATGGGTCAATTGCCGAATACCAGTGGAATCGTCATTCTTAACGCTGTTGTTCTCGTCCTACTTGCGGGCGTTGTCAACGGCGATGTTTGTGATGCAGCCACCAGGGTTCGGTAAGCTCCCTCTGTTGAAAACAGCGGCGGAGGATAGAACGACAAAGCCTGCGGTTGTATCCCGCAGGTTTTTTTATTACCCTTATGGGAAAGAACCAAGGAAAGGATCGTGTATGGAGTATGAAAATCCCAGGCGCGCAAATCATCATTGAAACGCTGATCGAGCAGGGCTGCGATACCGTTTTCGGCTATCCCGGCGGCTCGGTGCTGAATATCTATGATGAGCTGTATAAAAATTCCGACCGTATCCGTCATGTGCTGACCGCCCACGAGCAGGGCGCGTCCCATGCCGCCGACGGCTACGCCCGCGCCACCGGCAAGGTGGGCGTGGTGATTGCGACCTCCGGTCCCGGTGCGACCAATCTGGTGACCGGGCTTGCCACCGCGTATCTGGACTCGGTGCCGATGGTTGCCATCACCGGCAATGTTTCGGTCGATCTTTTGGGCAGAGACAGTTTTCAGGAAGTGGACATCATGGGCGTAACCCTGCCCGTGACCAAGCACAATTATATCGTTAAAAAGACCGAGGATCTCGCGGATACCATCCGGGAGGCGTTCAAGATTGCCAAATCCGGCAGACCCGGACCGGTGCTGATTGATATTCCGAAGAACGTGCAGATTGATTCGGCGGAATACGAAAAGGGGGAGATGGTGGCGCCGTATCCGAAACTGCTAGCTGCGGACGACGAGCTGTCGCTGGCGGTGCAGATGCTGGAAAAAGCCGAGCGTCCCTTTATTTACATGGGCGGCGGCATTTACCGTACCGACGCCGGACAGCAGATCATTGCCCTGTCCGAGAAGATCGACGCGCCGGTGGCTTCCAGTATGATGGGGCTTTCGGCGATCCCCTATGATTATCCGCGTTTTCTGGGAATGCAGGGAATGCACGGTGATTACGCTGCGTCCAAGGCGATGGATGAGGCGGATCTGATTCTGGCGGCGGGGGTCCGTTTCAGTGACCGCGCCACCGGCAACAAGGCGAAATTCAGCCCGAACGCCAAGATCATTCATATCGATACCGATACGGCGGAGCTTTCCAAAAACATCAACGCCCACCTGGGGATCGTCGGCGACATCAGGGACGCACTGGAGCGCATCACCGCCGCCGTTGCGCCGCAGACGCACCGGGAATGGAACGAGGCATGTGCCGCCCTGCGCAAGGTCGCGCAGACATCCTATAAAAATTACGGCGATATTTCGCCCTATGAGATCATCCGTGAGGTCAACAGACGCTATCCCCGGGATGCCGTCATTGCCACCGACGTGGGGCAGCATCAGATGTGGGTTGCTCAGACCTATCAATTCTCCGTGCCCCATACCTTCCTGACCAGCGGCGGTCTGGGGACCATGGGCTACGGGCTGGGCGCCGCCATCGGCGGCGCGGTGGGCACCGGCAGAAAGACCGTGCTGTTCACCGGGGACGGCAGCTTCGGGATGAACCTGAACGAGCTGACCACCGCCGTTTCCCAAAGCCTGCCGCTGACCATCATTATCATGAACAACGGCGTTTTGGGGATGGTTCGCCAGTGGCAGACCCTGTTTTATGAAAAGCATTATTCCAACACCACCCTGAACCGCGCGACGGACTTCGTCAAATTGGCGGAAGCCTTCGGCGCGAAGGGCTACCGTGCCGAGACCATAGAACAGTTCCGCGCCATCATGGATGCGGTGGAGAACGACAACGGCGTAAATCTGATCGACTGCCGGATCGACGAAGATGAAATGGTGCTTCCGATGATGCCGCCCGGCGGCACGGTCGAGCAGATCATTCTTTCCAGAAAGGAGATCGAGTCATGAATTCGGGCGAAAAAGAAATGATTATTGCCATCCGCGTGCAGAACCAGTTCGGTGTTTTGTCCCGCGTGGCGGGGATGGTTTCCCGCCGGGGCTTCAATATCGACACCCTGACCGTTTCCGCCACGGAAAGCGCGGGGATTTCCCGCATGACGCTATCGCTCAAGGGGGATGAATACACCAGAAAGCAGCTGATCAAGCAGCTGACCAAGCTGCACGAGGTGTTGGAGATTACGGAGATTGACAATACCGCCGTTACGCGCGATTTGCTGCTGATTAAGATCCGCACCACTTCCGAGAACCGGCAGGACGCGATGGACGCGGTCAATGTGTTCCGCGGCAGCGTGGTGGATTTTGCGCGGGATTCGCTGATCATCCAGCTGGCGGGCGACGAGTCAAAAATCAATGCCTTCATCGAGCTGCTCAAGCCCTTCGGCATCCTGGAAATGTGCCGCACCGGTCTGATTTCGCTGGAGCGCGGCGCGGAATGCCTGAAGGATAAGAATATGAATTACATCAACCGTATGGATCAAAAGGGATAAACGGAGGAAGTGCCATGTCAAAGCTGATTAAAATTTTTGATACCACCCTGCGCGACGGCGAGCAGTCGCCGGGCTGCAGCATGAATACCAAAGAGAAGCTGGAGGTCGCCGACCGGCTGCAAAAGCTCGGCGTAGATGTGATCGAGGCGGGCTTCGCCATTTCGTCCCCCGGTGATTTCCAGTGTGTCAAAAGCATTGCCGATACCATCCGCGATTCGTCGATCTGCTCTCTGGCGCGGTGCCTGCCCAAGGACATCGACGCGGCTTATGAGGCGATCAGGGGCGCGGCAGCCCCGCGTATCCATGTGTTTTTGGCAACGTCCCCGGTCCATATGGAATATAAGCTGAAAATGACGCCGGAACAGGTCCTGCAGAGCGTGGATTACCATGTCCGCTATGCCAAAGCCAAATGTTCCGATATTGAGTTTTCCGCCGAGGACGCCACCAGAAGCGATCCGGAATTTCTGGCGAAGGTCGTGGAAACAGCGATTGGCGCCGGCGCGACGACGGTCAATATTCCGGACACCGTCGGCTATACCACCCCGGATGAAATGAAAGAGCTGATCCGCTTTTTGCGGGAAAAGGTCCCCGGCTGTGAAAGCATTGATCTTTCCGTCCACTGTCACAACGATCTGGGCATGGCGACTGCCAATAGTCTGGCGGGCGTTCTGGGCGGTGCGACGCAGATCGAGTGCTGTGTCAACGGCATTGGCGAGCGTGCGGGCAACGCCGCGCTGGAAGAGGTCGTTATGGGGCTGAAGGTTCGCGGCGCGCTGTTTGGCGCCCATACCAACATCGATTCTAAGCAGCTCTACAAGACCAGTCAGAAGGTTTACGGCATCATCGGTCAGACCGCCGCTCGCACCAAGCCCATTGTCGGCAAAAACGCCTTTGCCCATGAGTCGGGCATTCACCAGCACGGTGTGCTGGCGAATAAAGAGACCTATGAAATCATGACCCCCGAGTCGGTCGGCATTACGACCAACGAGATGGTTCTGGGCAAGCATTCCGGTAAGCATGCCTTTGCTGCGCATCTGAAAGAAATGGGCTATGAGCTTACTGCTGAGGAGCTGGCTGCCTGCTTTGAGGAATTCAAAAAGCTCTGCGATAAGAAAAAGGAAGTTACCGACCGCGACATTGAGGCGCTGGTTACCCACGGCGACAATTTGCCCGAGCAGACGGCGGATATGTACCGTTTCGACCGTTTCGATGTACATGCGGGCAATTTCTCCACCCCGACTTCCGTCATTCGGCTGAAAAAGGGCGACGAGACCTTCGAGGAGGTGGCGCTGGGCGACGGTCCCATCAACGCGTCCTTTGAGGCGATTAACAAGATTGTCCATCCCCCCGTTCACAGCTTTGAGAATTTCTCCATCCAGTCCGTTTCCGAGGGCAACGACACGCTGGGCGATGTGCTGGTTACGCTGAAACACGACGGCAAGGACTTTAAGGGCAGAGGGCTTTCGACCGATATTATTGAGTCCAGCATCATGGCGTATATCAATGCCGTCAACCGCCTGATCGCCTACAGCAACGCGGAAGAAAACAAAGCCGAGGGCGTATCATGAGAAGCGTCCGCGTTTTTGACTCCACCCTGCGGGATGGGTCGCAGGCGGCGGGTATCTCCTTTTCGGTACAGGATAAGCTGAATATCGTCACGGCGCTGGACGCCTTCGGCGTGGATTATATCGAGGCGGGCAACCCCGGCTCCAATCCGAAGGATTTGATGTTCTTTGAAAAGGCGAAAAAGCTTTCCTTGAAACATGCGAAGCTATGCGCCTTTGGCAGCACCTGTCGGTTCGGTACGCCCCCTGAGCAGGACGCGAACCTGTCCAGCCTGCTGGCTGCCGGCACCGAAGCGGTCGCCGTATTCGGCAAGACATGGAAGCTGCATGTGACGGAAATTCTGAAAATTACTCCCGAAGAAAATCTGTCGATTATCCGCGATACCCTGCATTATCTGACCGCGCAGGGGCGGGAAGTGATTTTTGACGCCGAGCACTATTTTGACGGGTATAAAGCCGACCCTGCTTACGCGCTGGCAGCGCTGGGCGCGGCGGTGGAGGGCGGTGCGGTCTGTCTTTGCCTCTGCGATACCAACGGCGGCTGTATGCCCTGGGAAATCGAGCAAATCACCGGGGAGACCGTCCGGGCTTTTCCGGCGCTGGCGGTCGGCATTCACTGCCATAACGATACCGGCTGCGCGGTCGCCAATTCTCTGGCGGCGGTGCGCGCGGGCGCGTCGCATGTGCAGGGCACCTTTACCGGCTTTGGCGAACGCTGCGGCAATGCCGATTTAAGCGTGATTGTGCCCGATCTGATGCTCAAATGCGGCTGTGAGACCGGCTGCTGTCTGCCGTCCCTTCGCAATACCGCGCTGAAAATTTCCGATATTGCCAATGTTCATCTCTCCGGCTCCGCGCCTTATACTGGCGCCAACGCCTTTGCCCACAAGGGCGGGATGCACATCGACGGCGTGATGAAGCTGCCCCGTTCCTTTGAGCATGTACCGCCGGAGGAGGTGGGCAACAGCCGGCATTTTTTGACCAGCGAGGTCTCCGGTCGGGGAACGGTGCTGCCGGTAATTCAGAAATTTGCGCCCGAAACAAAGAAAAATTCAGAAAGCACCGGCAAGGTTGTCGAGCTGCTCAAGCAGAAGGAGCTGGAAGGCTACCAGTATGAAGCGGCGGAAGCCAGCTTTGAGCTTCTGGTCAAAAAAGCGCTGGGACTATCGCAGAGCTTTTTTGACGTGACCTTCTTTAAGGTCTCCGACGATGTGCCGTATCCCAACGGTCATATGCCCTCCAGCGCTATTGTGGAGATTCGGGTTGGCACACAGAGCCGAATCGCCGGTTCGGTGGGCAACGGCCCGGTCAACGCGCTGGATCTTGCCATGCGGGAGGCGCTGCAAAGCTTTTACCCGCAAATTTCGCAGATGCATCTGACCGACTATAAGGTGCGCGTCATCTCCACCGGCAGTGCGACGGACGCGGCGATCCGCGTTCTGATTGATTCGACGGATGGCAGGGAAGTCTGGACAACGGTCGGCGTCTCCACCGATATTACGGAAGCGAGCTTCCGGGCGCTGTCCGATTCCTATGAATTTATACTCTCGAAAAAATAAACGAATGATTTTCAGAAAGGATTGATCCGCTTGGGAATGACAATGACCCAAAAAATTCTCGCCAAACACGCGGGACTGACCGAAGTGAAGGCGGGACAGTTGATTTTCGCGAACCTGGACATGGTGCTGGGCAATGACATCACCTCTCCGGTCGCCGTGGCGGAATACGGCAAGCTGGGCTTTGACAGCGTGTTTGACACCAAAAAGGTGGCGATGGTCATGGACCATTTCGCGCCGAACAAGGACATCAAAGCCGCCGAGCAGTGTAAAATGTGCCGCACCTTCTGTCATGAGAAGCACATTGAAAACTTCTACGATGTGGGTAAAATGGGTGTCGAACATGCACTGCTGCCCGAAAAGGGACTGGTGACCGCCGGCGATGTGGTCATCGGCGCCGATTCGCATACCTGTACCTACGGCGCGCTGGGTGCGTTCTCTACCGGCGTCGGCTCCACCGATATGGCGTGCGGCATGGCAACGGGCAAGGCGTGGTTTAAGGTGCCCTCCGCCATTAAATTCAACCTGACCGGCAAATTGCAGCCCTGGGTCTCCGGCAAGGATGTCATCCTGCACATTATCGGCAAGATCGGCGTGGACGGAGCGCTGTACCAGTCGATGGAATTTTCCGGCGAGGGGGTTCACTCCCTTTCGGTTAGCGACCGGCTCTGCATCGCCAATATGGCGATCGAAGCGGGCGGAAAAAACGGCATCTTCCCGGTGGATGATCTGACGATTGAATATCTGAAAGCCCATGGGAATAAGCCCTATACCGTCTATGAGGCGGACGAGGACGCGGAATATACCGCCGTTTACGATATCGACCTTTCCTCTATTGAACCGACGGTTTCCTTCCCCCATCTGCCGGAGAATACCCATACGGTCTCTTCCATCAAAGAGCCGGTGGTGATCGATCAGGTGGTTATCGGCTCCTGTACCAACGGCAGGCTGGAGGATCTGCGCATCGCCGCTCAGATCATGAAGGGTAAAAAGGTTGCCGACGGCGTGCGATGCATCGTGATTCCCGCCACGCAGAAAATCTATTCCGACGCGATGGACGAGGGGCTTTTGAAAATCTTTATCGACGCCGGGGCGGCGGTCTCCACCCCCACCTGCGGTCCGTGCCTGGGCGGGCATATGGGTATCCTTGCCAAGGGCGAGCGCGCGGTGGCGACGACCAATCGCAACTTCGTGGGCAGAATGGGACATCCCGAATCTGAGGTTTATCTGGCTTCTCCCGCCGTGGCGGCAGCCAGCGCCCTGACCGGAAAGATTTCCGAACCGAAGGAGGTACTCTGAAATGAAGTTTGCCGGAAAAGTTATTAAATACAAGGACAATGTCGATACCGATGTCATCATCCCGGCGCGGTATCTGAATACCATCGATAAAAAAGAGCTGGCGTCGCACTGTATGGAGGATCTGGATAAGACCTTTGCCTCCCGCGTCAAGCCCGGCGATATTATGGTGGCGGGCTGGAACTTCGGCTGCGGCTCTTCCCGGGAGCACGCGCCCATTGCCATCAAGGAAAGCGGCATTTCTCTGGTCATCGCCAAGAGCTTCGCCCGTATTTTTTATCGCAACAGCATCAACATCGGTCTGGCGATTCTGGAATGTGAGGAAGCCGCCGAGCGAATTCAGGAGGGCGACGAGGTCGAAGCGGATCTGGCGAAGGGTGTTATCGTGGACAAAACCACCGGCGAGACCTTTACCGCCGAGCCCTTCCCTTCGTTCATTCAGGAAATCATTTCCTGCGGCGGTCTGGTTGAAGCCGTCAAGCAGGGAAAAATTCAATAAAAGAGGTTCAAGACGATGGATTTTAACATTGCACTTCTGAAAGGCGACGGTATTGGACCGGAGATCGTAGACAGCGCTGTCGCGGTATTGGATAAAGCGGGCGCCAAGTACGGTCATGCCTTTCACTATACCGCCTATCTGATGGGCGGCTGCGCTTACGACGCGACGGGCAATCCCCTGCCGGAGGAGACCGTCAAGGGCTGTCTGGCGTCCGACAGCGTGCTGCTGGGTGCGGTCGGCGGCCCCAAATGGGATACGCTGCCCGGTCATCTGCGCCCCGAAAAGGCGCTTCTGGGCATCCGTTCCGCGCTGGGACTGTTCACCAATATCCGCCCCGCCAAGCTCTATAAAGCGCTGAAGGCGGAGTGTCCCCTGCGCCCGGATCTGGTGGAAAATGGCTTTGATCTAATGATGATCCGCGAGCTGACCGGCGGTATTTACTTCGGTGAGCGCGGCAGACGCGAGGGCAAATATGGTCCCGAAGCCTATGATACCGAATGCTATTCCGAGATGGAGGTCGAGCGAATTGCCCGCGTCGCCTTCAATTCCGCCCGCAAGCGCCGCAAAAAGGTAATCAGCATCGATAAGGCGAATGTGCTGGAAAGCTCCCGCCTGTGGCGTGAGGTCATTCACCGCGTGGCGCAGGAATATCCGGATGTGGAGTGCTCGGATATGCTGGTGGATAACGCAGCCATGCAGCTGGTTAAAAATCCGGCGCAGTTCGATGTGGTCGTGACCTCCAATATGTTCGGTGACATTTTGTCCGATGAGTCCTCTCAGATCACCGGCTCCATCGGGATGCTGCCTTCCGCGTCTCTGGGCGAGGGCAGCCGGGGGATGTATGAGCCGATCCACGGCTCCGCGCCGGATATTGCCGGGCAGAACAAGGCAAACCCCATCGCTACCATCCTTTCCGCCGCCATGATGTGCCGTTTTTCGTTGGAGATTCCCGAAGTGGCGGATGATATCGAAAAGGCGGTGGATGAGGTTCTGAATGCCGGCTGGCGTACCGCCGACATCGTCGGATCCACCGGCGTCACGCCGATCTCCTGTACGGAAATGACGGAAAAAATCCTTGCCGCGCTTTAATTTTTGAATCTGAATAAAAAGAAGAAGGTTTCAATCATGCAGGAAATAAAAGTCACTTTGACCACACAGAAAAAAGAAAAGCCCGCCGCCGATAAGCTGGGCTTTGGACAGTATTTTACGGACCATATGTTTGTCATGGACTATTATGAGGGCAGGGGATGGGTTGATCCGCGCATTGTTCCCTATGCGGATATTCCTCTCTCTCCCGCCGCCGTAGTGCTGCACTACGGGCAGGAAATCTTCGAGGGCATGAAAGCCTACCATACCCCCGCAGGCAAGGCGGTGCTGTTCCGTCCCGAAAAGAATATGGAGCGCTTGAACCTTTCCGCCGAACGGCTTTGCATGCCGAAGGTGGACGAGGCATTCTGCGTGAAAGCGATTAAAAAACTGGTCGCCATCGACGAGGACTGGATTCCCGAAGGGGAAAATACCTCCCTTTATATCCGTCCCTTTATGATCGGTGTGGACGCGCATCTGGGCGTTCATCCGGCAAAGCATTGTATGTTTATCGTTATCATGTCCCCGGTCGGCTCCTATTACAAAGAGGGGCTGGATCCGGTGAAAATCTTTGTCGAGCAGGAATATGTCCGGGCGGTCCGCGGCGGCTACGGCTTTACCAAGACCGGCGGTAACTATTCCGCTTCGCTGAAATCCCAGGAAAAGGCCGAGGGCATGGGCTATTCTCAGGTTCTGTGGCTGGATGGTGTGGAGCGCAAATACATCGAAGAAGTCGGCACCATGAATGTGATGTTTAAGGTGAACGGCGAAGTGCTGACGCCGTCCTTGCAGGGCAGCATTCTCGGCGGCATCACCCGTATGTCCTGCCTGGAGCTGCTGCGCGCTAAGGGCTACAAGGCGACCGAGCGCCGCATTTCCCTGCAGGAGATTGTGGACGCCGCCCATAACGGTACGCTGGAGGAGGCCTTCGGCACCGGCACGGCAGCGGTCATTTCTCCCATTGGCGAATTGATTGTCGGTGACGAGCATATTGTCATTAACGGCGGCAGGATTGGCGAAACCGCTCAAATGCTTTACGACACCATCACCGGCATCCAGAACGGCATAATCCCCGACGAATTCGGTTGGGTGCAGGAAGTCAAATAAAATTCCGCATCATCAAAAAAGACGCCCGTCAAAAAACGACGGCGCGTCTTTTTTTGTAGTTATTCCTGCTCACGTATCGTTACCGTCACGGGCGTATGGGGAAGGCTGCACACCGGCATCTGACCGATCAAGGCTGCCAGAGCAAGAGAGTCGATTGCCTTTGCATGGACCGCAGACCGATAAGCGACCTGTTCGTATAAAATATTCATTTATTGGCTCACTTCTTGTTCCGGCGATTCCGACCGCTCATAAAGAGCAAGCAGCTGTGTTTTCAGCGACGAATCTACGGTATATCGCTGATCGTCGATTTGCAGCTCGCTGCCCAGCAAAGAAACCTGTGTGCCATTGCTGAAGTGGAGATACAGCTCCCAGCCGCCGGCGGGCTGTGCCTGATCGATAGGCGTCTTTTGCGCACGCTCTACCGCAGTCCATATCTTTTGAACCAATTCCCGGTTTTCAATGATTTTATAGGCAGGCGGCGATGGCATTGTATAAAAAGTAACGGTAAATGCACTGCTTCCCGATAAGGATTCCTTGGTCAGCGCTTCCTGTTTCCCGGTAATACCTTGCGGCACATCGGTTCCTGCCTCGGGTGCCGCGGAATCCTTATTACACGCGGTTAGGAAAGAGCAGAAACTAAAAATAGACAACAATATAATAATCGTCTTTCGCATGATGTTCACCTATTTAAATATACATATCCTGTTGCGTAATTCAAACTAACTGTTGCGGTTCCGCCCCAACCATTTTTTGCATTTGCATAGTATTCATCCAAAAAAAGACTTGTCGGTCTGAATGATGCGTAATGAAGCGTCTATGGAAAGGACGGAATGGTTCAAAGGGAAGATTGTTATTTCCACAGACCAACCTTTTTCATGACCTTGCCTAAGGTGCGGTTTGCCAGGCGGGCGGCTTTTTCGGCGCCTTTTTGGGCGGTTTCTTCCAAATAGGCTTTTTCGCCCTGAAGCCTTACCAGCCGCTCCTGTACCGGGCGCAGCTCTTCCACTACCGCTTCGGCGACGGCGGCTTTAAAATCGCCGTAGCCTTTGCCCTGAAATTCGTCGGTAATCGCTTCGCGGCTTTTGCCGGTGCAGGCGGCGTAAATGTCCATCAGGTTGGATACGCCGGGCTTTTCGGGGCTGTAGTAGACTGCCGCTTCGGAGTCGGTGACGGCGCTTTTGACTTTCTTTACAATCACATCCGCCGGGTCGGTCATCAAAATAAAGGACTTGGTGTTCGGGTCGGATTTGCTCATTTTCTTTTCCGGCTCCTGCAGCGACATGACCCGGGCGCCGCTTTTTCCGATGAACGGCTCGGGCACCTTGAACACATTTCCGTAAATGCCGTTAAATCGGTCCGCGATGTTGCGCGCCAGCTCCAGATGCTGCTTCTGGTCCGCGACTATCGTCACATACTCCGCCTGAGACAGCAGGATATCCGCCGCCATCAATACCGGATAATCGAACAGCCCTACATTGACATTGTCGGCGTGTTTTTGGGATTTATCCTTAAACTGGGTCATGCGCGCAGCTTCGCCGAACTGGGTATAGCAGTTCAAAATCCACCTCAGCTGCGCGTGGGCGGGCACATGGCTCTGCACAAAAATGATATTTTTTTCCGGGTCCAGCTCCAGCGCCAAAAGCAGCGCGTAAATTTCCTGTGTGCGGCGGCGCAGAAGCTGCGGCT
>CASFQZ010000061.1 GCA_949296825.1 uncultured Eubacteriales bacterium | reverse complement strand
ATGGTAATTCCTCCTAAATTTTTTGTGATTTCAGACGCAATTTTATATGAGGTACATTAAAAAAATACTTCAAAAATATGAACGCAAAATGAATAGCCCGAGAACCTTTATCAAATTCCTGTAACATTTATCAATCCTGACACACTTTTTTGTGGAAAAAATAGAAAAAGCCGGTGCATTACCCTTTTATCGGTAACGCACCGGTCATATGATGATATTGTGGAAAATACCAAATGGGGCAAAATTGTATTTTCGTTTGATGGGCATGACATGCGTCCTGTCACCGCACAAAATCCTTTATTCCTCAGCGCAAACCTCAGAAATGCAGGTTTTCAGCGTGTCAACCGCTTCTGTCAGCAGTTCCCACGGAATAGTCAGCGCGGGCAGCAGGCGTACCTTGTCTTTAGCGGTCAGCACCAAAAGACCCTTTTCCAGCGCAGCGTTGGCTATCTCCTTGCCGGGCTTTTTGCAGGCGACGCCCAGCATCAGTCCGCGACCGGTGATTTCCAAAACGCCGTCAGCCCCGCTGAGTTCTTGGCGGATATAGTCCGACTTGCGGTTGACCTCGGTCAGGAGATCCGGCGTCAGGCGGGAGAGGATGTTCAGCGCACCGGCGCAGCAGACGGGATTGCCGCCGAAAGTGGAACCGTGGGTGCCCGGCTCCAGGGCGTTTTCGCATTTTTCTGAGAATACGGCAAGTCCCAGCGGCAGACCGCCGCCAATGCCCTTTGCGGTGGTAAATAAATCGGGTTTGATGCCGTAATGCATATAGGAATACAGCTCGCCGGTTCTGCCGTTACCGGTCTGCACCTCGTCCACAATCAAAAGCAGGTCGCTTTCATCGCAAAAACGGCGCAGTCCCTTAACAAAATCATCCGAAAGCGGCACCACGCCGCCCTCGCCCTGAATGGTTTCAATCATCACCGCGCAGCACTTGTTTTCGGCGGCAAGCTGTTTGACGGAATCCAAAGAATCCGGCTCAGCATAAACAAAACCGCCGGGGAAGGGACCGAAATCCTTATGATACCCGTCCTGCCCCGTGGCCGCCAGGGTGGCAAGGGTTCTGCCATGGAAGCTGTTTTTCATGGTAATAATGGTACTTCTGCCCTCTCCGTATTTTTTCACCGAATAGCGGCGGGCGGCTTTGATGGCGCATTCATTGGCCTCCGCGCCGGAATTGCCGAAGAATACCTTTTTCATACCGGTTCTTTTGCAGAGTTCCTCCGCCAAAAGCGCGCAGGGCTCGGTATAGTAAAGATTGGAGGTATGCTGCACCTTGAGAAGCTGCGCACTGACCGCAGCCGCCCATTCCTTATCCGCCACACCGAACACATTGACGGCGATGCCGCTGCCCATATCGATATATCGTTTGCCGTCCTCGGAAAACAGCTCACTGCCCTGCCCCTTTACAATCTGCACCGGGAAACGCGCATAGGTGGGCATGATATATTCCTTGTCAATTGCTTTAATATCCATCAGGAAACCAGCTTTCTATTTTAAATTTCGTA
>CASFQZ010000060.1 GCA_949296825.1 uncultured Eubacteriales bacterium | reverse complement strand
TTAGCACTAATTCCCGCAAAAGAAAAGTATTTTGCGTCAATAAGTAAAAATTTATTCATGACTTTTGTCGGCAGCATGGCTATCATCTTTTTGCATGGATTTTATATAAATTGATAAAATTTTATTGATTATTACGGCAATCTATGATAAAATGTAGAGCAAAGATATGAATTGCCGGATAGGCAAAACTTGTTTGCGAGGTTTTTTATATGTGTTATGATGTGGTCATCATTGGCGCGGGCGTTACCGGCGCAATGACAGCGCGACTGCTTTCATCCTATCGATTGAAAACAGCGCTCGTCGAAAAAAACAACGATGTGGCAATGGGGGCTTCCAAAGCCAACAGTGCCATTGTTCACGCTGGTTTTGACGCAAAAACCGGGACCCTGAAAGCAAAGCTGAATGTAAAAGGCTGCCGCATGATGCCGAAGGTGTGCCGCGAGCTTTCCGTCCCTTATAAAAATAACGGTTCCCTTGTGGTTGCATTCAGTGATGAAGAAATGTCAACCATCCGCGAGCTGTATAACCGCGGCATAGCAAATGGCGTAGAGCGCATGGAAATCATCGACCAGCAGAAGCTGCGGGAATTGGAGCCTAATATCAGCACGGAAGCAAAAGGTGCGCTTTTAGCGTCTTCTGCCGGTATAGTTTGCCCCTACGAGCTGACCATCGCTGCAACGGAAAATGCAGTCGGCAACGGGGTAGATTTCCACCGCAATACTGGCATTACCTCCGCAGAGGATATGGGTACATTTATCCGCCTTCATACGACCAAAGGCGAAATTGATACAAAATATGTAATCAACGCAGCCGGAGGCGCTTCAGATGACATTGCAAAAATGTTCGGCGATGACTCAGTTCAATTGATTATCCGCTCCGGCGAATATTATGTTTTGGACCGCTCGGTCGGCGATACGGTTTCTCACACTATTTTCCAGTGTCCCACCGCGATGGGAAAGGGTATTCTGGTGACGCCGACCGTAGACGGTAATCTTCTGATTGGTCCGACGGCAACAGATATTGACGATAAGGAAAATACCGCTACAACTGCGGCAGGCTTGGATACCGTGCGCCGCCTTGCGACGAAGAGCGTTCCCTGTGTTTCCACCAGAGACGCCATTACCTCCTTTGCCGGCTTGCGCGCACATCCGACAAACGATGATTTTATTATCGGCGTCAGCAAAGCAAATGCCCGATTGATCAACGCCGCCGGCATCGAATCACCCGGTCTTTCTTCCGCCCCAGCGACTGCTGAAATGGTTTGTGAAGCGCTTTTTGAAGCCATGGGAAGCCGGCCGGAAAAGAACGAAGCATTTAATCCGATTCGTCCGGAGCCGGTTCGATTCCGCCATCTCACAGACAAAGAGCGAGAGCAGCTTGTAAAAGAACATCCCGCCTATGGTCGAATCATCTGTCGCTGCGAAACGATCACCGAAGGAGAGATTATTGATGCCATTCACGCTCCCGCCGGCGCCCGGGATGTAGACGGTATTAAGCGCCGGACCCGCGCCGGAATGGGCAGATGCCAAGGCGGTTTCTGCGGATCTAAAGTCGTTGAAATCCTCTCCCGCGAGCTGAATATTCCGATCAATGAAATTACAAAATTCGGCGGCGGTTCAAATATTCTTTTCGATAAAACGAAGTGAGGTTGCGTTTATGTTGAATTACGATCTTGTCGTTGTCGGCGGCGGTCCTGCCGGTATGGCTGCGGCACTGCAGGCAAAAGAATGCGGTGTAAAAAAAATTATCATTCTGGAGAGAGCGGAAACGCTGGGCGGCATTCTGGAGCAGTGCATCCACACCGGATTCGGTCTTCATTATTTTGGCGAGGAACTATCCGGTCCGGAATATGCCGGCAGATTCATTGAGCAGGTCAAACAGACCGATATTGATGTTAAGACCGACACCATGGTTCTTGATATTTCCCCACAAAATCTGGTAACTGCCGTCAATAAAAAAGATGGACTGCTGCAGATCAACGCAGCTGCCGTCATTCTCGCCATGGGCTGCCGTGAGCGTCCGCGCGGCGCTCTTTCAATTGCAGGCACCCGCGCGTCCGGCATCATGACCGCCGGTACGGCGCAAAAATATGTCAATATTGATGGCTATATGCCTGGTAAGAAAATTGTCATTCTCGGCTCCGGCGATATCGGACTGATTATGGCGCGCAGAATGACGTTGGAAGGCGCCGAAGTCAAAATGGTCTGCGAGCTGATGCCCTATTCCGGCGGTTTAACTCGCAACATTGTGCAGTGTCTGAATGATTTCGACATTCCGTTAAAGCTCAGCACCACGGTCATTGAAACCCATGGCAAGGAGCGCCTGGAAGGAGTGACCATCGCCAGGGTTGATGATCATGGGCAGGTAATCGACGAAACACAGGAATATGTCGAATGCGATACCCTGATGCTTTCTGTCGGTCTGATTCCGGAGAATGAATTGACCAAAGGCATTGGCATTACGCTTGATCCCATCACAAAAGGCGCTGTTGTAACAGAAATGCGTGAAACAGACCATCCAGGCGTTTTTGCCTGCGGCAACGTTTTGCAGGTACACGATTTGGTTGACTATGTCACCATGGAAGCGCAAATCGCAGGGCAGGGCGCCGCTGCCTATATCAAGGATCGAGCCGCCTTTGAAAACGCCGAATACATTCCCACAATCCCCGGGAACGGCGTACGCTATATTGTACCGCAGAAAATGAATATCCGCTCCAAGGAGGATATCAAACTGTACTTCCGTGTTGGTGCTGTCTATAAAAATGCGAAAGTTGTCCTGGAGGCCGACGGAACTGTGATTTCCGCGAAAAAGAAAGTAAAACTTGCCCCCGGTGAAATGGAAAATGTAACCGTTCCTGCTGATATAATTGCAAAACTAACAAAAGACAGCAAGATCTGTGTCAGAGTGGAGGAATCGCAATGAAAAAGAATTTGACTTGTGTGGCTTGTCCTCTTGGGTGCTCGATTACGGTCGAGCTGGACGACAACGGACAAATTTTATCCGTAACAGGCAATACCTGTAAGCGCGGCGACGCCTATGCAAGAACAGAAATGACAAACCCGACCCGCTCTCTGACAACAACAGTCAAAGTGGACGGCGGGCGCCATCCGGTTGTTCCTGTCAAATCTGCTGCGCCCATTCCGAAATCCATGCTCTTTGACTGCATGAAAGTCATCAATCAGATCACTGTAAAAGCACCGGTCCATATCGGCGATACAATCATAGATGATATCCTGCACACAGGTGTCGCCATTGTCGCAACGAACGAGTGTTAATTATTTCTTCCTTTCGGGAAACTGCTCCGCAAGAGGTTATCTTTTGCGGAGCAGTTTTCTCTTTTATTCATCTGCTATCTTTGCTAGCCCTCGGCGCCTCCATTTTGCGCATTCTTTCATACTTTTCCTTGGTAGCCAGACCGCCGCGAATGTGTCGCTGCTCTTTGTTGATATCCAAAATTTCTCGGACCTTCCGATATAATCCGCCGTTGATTCTTTTTAAGCGATTGGAAACATCCATATGTACCGTTGATTTGCTGATCCCAAACGCCCGCGCCGCCGCACGGACAGTTGCCTTGTGGCATACAATATATTCTCCGAGAAGAACGGCTCTCTTGTCATTATACTCCATGTCCTACTCATCTCCTTATTCAGTCAGTTGAATATATGCTGCCGACAGTCAAATCATGAAAAAGCGAAGCAGATAAATAATTATTTGCAAATTGTAAACTTTACCGCAAGCATCGGAGAAAGTGACCGGAAAGGTTGAAATTTGACGGTTTGAGTGTTAAAATATAGCCGAACTTTCAGAACGCAACGAGTAATAGATTGGAGCGATCCTTATGAAACAAAATCTTTTTAGCGATGATCATGCTCCCAGATGCGAGTACTGTGAAAACGGCAGACTTTCTCCAACCGGCAGGGAAGTGCTCTGTCGCGTCAAAGGTATCGTATCTTTATCATACTGCTGCAAAAAATATATCTACGATCCGTTGAAGCGTTTGCCGCGCACCCTGTCTGCCGACGACAGTTATACGGCTGCTGATTTTAAGCTATAAACGAGGAGGAGTTTCATGAAACAGCGTATTTTAACCGGCTGCGTGATCGCCGTTTTTTTTGTTATCATGATGCTTTGTCTTCATACGCCGATTTTCGCTTTGCTGCTGGCGCTTCTTGCGGTCGTATCAGTGTATGAGGTCCTTAAAGCGGCTAAGATCAAAAATACCCCGGTCATGGTCCTTTCGCTGCTTGTCTCAGCCCTCGCGCCGATCACTTATATTGGTTATGAAACAGAAGGTTTGCTTCGTGATTTGCTGTTGTTATTCCGCGAAAACGCGGCTATGCTCTACTGTTTTTACATCCTGCTATCGTTGATTTTGATGCTGGTAAAATTTCAATCTACGCGATTTGAACATGTCGCTATTGCCGTTTTTTCTGCCATTGCGATCCCTTATGCTTATTCGTCTCTTTTGTTTTTAAGGGATATTTCAACATTACCGGAATACAGTCAAAAATCGGAAGGCGTTTTCTTCATTCTATTTTCCTTCACTTGCTCTTGGTTTACCGATATTTTCGCCTATTTTACCGGAAGAGCCTTCGGCAGGCATAAACTTTGTCCGACAATCAGCCCCAAGAAAACCGTGGAAGGCGCAATTGGCGGGGTAGTAATCACCATGCTTATAAACCTTCTTTTGCTGCTTGTTTTCCGCCGGTTCTTCTTCGAGGTGCCCGTGATTCCATATTGGCTGATCGCCATCTCCTCCGTTGTTCTGTCAATAATTAGCATGTGCGGCGATCTGGCTGCCTCTACCATCAAGCGCAATTACGGCATCAAGGATTTCGGAAAGATTCTCCCCGGTCACGGCGGTATTATGGATCGTTTTGACAGCTGCCTTTTCGTCTGGCCATGCCTTTACGGCATTCTAAAACTGATCAGCGTTATAACGGAGATGATCTGAATGAAAACCATCGGCATTCTCGGCTCCACCGGGTCCATCGGTACCCAATCTCTGGATGTCGCAAAAAAACGGGGCTATCGCGTTTCTTTTCTAACCGCCGGAAGCAATGCAGCGTTGATGGAGCAGCAAATTCGAGAGTTTCATCCCGAGAAAGCCGCTCTTTTAAACGAAGCAAAAGCCCGCGAATTGAAGATGCGCGTTTCCGACACATCGACCCGCATTCTCAGCGGGGAAGAGGGCATCTGTGAATGCGCTGCAAACAGCGGCGCAGACATAGTGATTAACGCCATTGTCGGACTTGCGGGCTTGCGACCGACGCTTGCTGTTTTAAACGCAGGAAAAAACCTGGCTTTGGCGAACAAAGAATCCCTGGTCGCCGGCGGAGAGCTGGTGCTTTCAGAAGCGGAGAAACATCATGCGAAGATTTTGCCGGTTGACAGTGAGCATTCGGCAATTTTCCAATGTCTCCAGGGCAAACCATCAAACGCAGCCGTAAAAAAAATTATTTTAACGGCGTCCGGCGGCCCCTTCTTCGGCAAAACAGAAAAGGATTTGGAAAAGGTAACGGTAAAACAGGCGCTGAATCATCCAAATTGGAGCATGGGCGCAAAAATAACCATTGACAGCGCAACCATGTTTAATAAAGGACTGGAGCTTATTGAAGCGGTTCGCTTATTTCATGTGCGCCCCTCTCAGGTTGATATTGTAGTCCATCGGGAAAGTATTGTTCATTCCCTTGTGATGTATGACGACAATTCCGTCATTGCTCAATTGGGACTGCCGGATATGCGCATCCCAATCCAATATGCGCTGACCTATCCCGAACGATACGAGTCCCCCGTAGAAGAATTAGATCTTGCGAAATGCGGGACGCTGACCTTCTTTGCGCCGGATGAAAAAACATTCCGCTGTATTGATCTCTGCCGACAGGCGGTAGAGAAGGGAGGACTATATCCTGCGGCGGTTAATTCTGCCAACGAAGAAGCCAACGCCATGTTCCGAGCAGGACAGATTCGATTCCTTGAAATACCAAGACTCATCGAAGCAGCCTCTGCGGCGGTACATAATCAGGAGCATTTCACCATAGACGATGTTTTCTCGATAGATCGTCAAATGCGCGAAACCGTTCGGGCGCTCGCGAAAGTGTAATTTTGCCTGTTCACCGGAATAGAGTTTTACCGGGAAGCGTAAACTGTTAGATAGAAATAGTTATTCAGAAAGGAGCTGGAAAAATGCCGGATATCACAATCGGTGACATTTGGGGCAAAGTCTGGCCGATCTTATTTGCAATTCTATTTTTTGGATTTATTATTTTCATCCATGAGCTGGGACACTTTATCACCGCAAAGCTCAACAAAGTCACCGTTCATGAATTTTCCATAGGCATGGGTCCAGTTCTTTTTAAATTCCGTCGCGGTGAAACGCAAATTTCATTGCGCCTTTTGCCAATCGGCGGGTTTGTCCAAATGGAGGGCGAAGACGAAGCGTCAAACAATCCCGGAGCCTTTTGTAATAAAAAAGTCTGGCAGCGTATTTTGATTGTTGCCGCAGGCGGCATAATGAATATATTGCTTGGATTGATTCTTTGCGGCGTCATGAACAGCACAGAGGACTTGATCGGAACACGCACCATCGCGCAATTTTACGACTCCGCCGTCAGCTGTGATTATGGCTTGCAGGTGGAAGATAAAATCATTGAAGTGAATGGAATGCATATATTCAATTCCACCGACTTGAGCTACGCTATGGTTCGCGACGAAGACGGTGTTTATGATTTTACCGTTATTCGAGACGGCGAAAAAACAAAACTTACAAATGTTAAATTCGATATGCAGGAAATTAACGGGACCAATACGGTTGTTTTTGATTTTATTCTATACGGTTTAGAAAAAACGCCTTGGCTCATTGTGAAAAACGCGTTTTTAGATACCGTTTCCACCGCCCGAATCGTCTGGCTGACACTTTTCGATATGATCACCGGGCGATATGGTATTACCGATCTATCTGGTCCGATCGGCACAATCGATATTATCGCTGATGTAGCTTCGGAAGCTGCTGCCAGCGAAAAAATTACGCAGATCGTCAATATTATGGCGTTTATTACCATCAACATCGGCGTGTTCAATCTGATTCCCATACCGGCGCTTGATGGCGGCAGATTATTCTTCCTGCTTGCTGAAGGTATAGCGCGCAAACCGATCCTGCCGAAATACGAAAAATATATCCACGCAGCAGGGATGATTTTACTGTTAGCGCTGGTCGCGGTAATATCCATAAAAGATATCGTATATCTGTTTAAGTGACGGAGGGGCTAATGATGAGAAAAAAAACAAAGATCGTTTCCATCGGTAATATCGCTATTGGCGGTGATAACCCCATTGCCGTACAATCCATGCTCAATGTTCCGTCTTCTGACGCCGCCGGATGTGTGCGGCAGGCGAAAGAATTGGAGGCAGCCGGCTGTGAAATGATCCGCCTTGCTATCCCAACTATGGATTGCGTAAAAACCATTGAAGCGCTGAAGGAAGCGGTTCACATACCTATTGTCGCGGATATTCACTTTGACTACAAGCTCGCACTGGAAAGCGCCGCTGCCGGCGTAGACAAGATACGCATTAACCCCGGTAATATCGGTTCCGATGGTCGGGTAAAAATGGTTGCAAAAATATGCCGTGAAAAAGGGATTCCGATTCGTATCGGCGTCAACTCCGGCTCGCTTGAAAAAGAGATTCTTGCTAAATACGGCTCGCCCACACCGGAAGCAATGGTTGAAAGTGCGCTATATCACTGTTCACTGCTTGAAAAATTTGATTTTGATCAAATTGTCCTATCCCTCAAAAGCTCCGATGTCGCACGAACAGTGTCATGTTATGAACAAATTTCAGAAAAAACCGACTATCCGCTACATGTCGGTGTAACAGAAGCCGGTACGGAACGGATGGGGCTGCTGAAATCCGCCGCCGGGATTGGCTCGCTGCTGCTGCATGGAATCGGTGATACCATCCGCATATCATTAACCGCAGATCCGATTCATGAAGTCTATGCCGGGCTGGATCTGTTGAAAGCCCTTGGTCTGCGGAGTGGGGGAGTACGCTTTGTTTCCTGCCCAACCTGCGGAAGAACCGCCATTGATTTAATTAAAATCGCCGGCGAAGTGGAGCAGCGACTCAAAAACTGCAAAAAAGACATAACAGTTGCTGTCATGGGTTGCGCGGTAAACGGTCCGGGGGAAGCGAGAGAAGCAGACCTTGGACTCGCTGGCGGCAAAGGTGAAGGTCTGATTTTTAAAAAAGGCCAGATCCTTCGAAAAGTTCCAGAAGAGCATCTTGTGGACGCACTGGTGGAAGAGGTCGAAAAGCTTCCATAATTCCCTCCAGGGATGTTGATAATTTTTTTCATTTTCTGTTGATAAACCGATAAATCCCTGTTGATAACTCGTCCAAAAAAAGCAAATTTTTGTTGAAATCTTTCCGCAAGACTATCTGTTGAAAAGTTCGTCGAGAGTCTGTTGAAAAATACAGAATGTATTTTTGCGCCCTGCCATTATACAATATGTATTATTTTATACGAGGTGTATAGATTGCGATATTTTGATCTGCACTGCGATACATTAACGGAAGCCCTCAGACTGCATCTGAATCTGGATAATAACAGTTTGCAGGTTTCTTTCGCAGATGCAAAAAATATAGAGCAATATTATCAGCTTTTTGCTGTTTTTATACCTGATACCTTGCGCGGACCAAACGCCCTATCTTATTTTCTTCAATGCGCACAAGCCTTCACAGACGAAATTTTCGCCAGTCCGAATGCCGGCTTTTTCAAAGATAAAAATGCCCGCTGTCATGCGATGCTTTCCGTGGAAGGCGGCTCTGCCTGCGGCGGCACATTAGAAGGGCTGTCACTTTTACGCCAAAACGGTGTTCAAGTCATGACTTTGACTTGGAACGGCGACAATGAAATCGCAAGCGGATGCTTTTCTGAAAGTGATCGCGGCTTTACCGATTTCGGGCGCGAAGCCGTCCGAACAATGCGACAGCTGGGAATGATTCCAGATATTTCCCACTTGAGCAAAAAAAGCTTTTCACAGCTCATTGATTTTGACGACGGTGTGCTCATCGCCACGCACTCAAACTACGACGATTTGACAGACAATCCATATGGCAGAGCAAGAAATCTCTCACCCTTTCAGGCAAAGGAAATCGTTGCTCGCGGCGGATTGATTGGACTTAATTTTTGCCCGGATTTCCTGTCCGATACATCCGCCGCCGGATATGATGATATCATGCGACATATTGACGCTTTTCTATCTATCGGCGCAGAAAGATCTCTTGCCTTTGGCGGAGATTTTGACGGCTGCCAACCCGTCGCCGAGGTCTGCAGCCTTTCCCGCATTCCCGCTTTATATCAGGCGCTTCTCGCCCGCGGTTTATCCCGGGAGCTTGCGGAGCGCATTTTCTGGCGCAACGCCTTTGATTTCTTTTCTCACATAGGAACAATATAAAAAAAGACGGAAGTCCTTCAATATCGACTTCCGATGTAATACGGTGATACTATGGTTTTTCTTCCTGCAGATTATATGAGACGCTACAACATTCCAAAATGCGATCCGATCCCCTCGGGTTTTGCTGTAACGCCGGATGAGAGCTGCCCGTTCAGCAATGACATCCTGATACAGCAAAACAACCCGGATCGCGGATTCCGCGGGGAATTATACATAACTCTCGGCACGCAGGAGGCATATCCGCGGTCCGGCGTCAGCTATTTTGAATGTTTTTCTTCCGGGTTTAGTAAGTTCCGAGAAGAAAACATTCATTTGTATCAGCTTTATGTCTACTTGTCAAATTATTATCGCAGTCCTTTGGACCAGGAAGGTTTGAGCCAGCTGGAAGAGTACTTCCAGCTGCTGAAAGATTACGGCATTCGCGTGCTGCTTCGTTTTGCCTACGAAACAGAAGCAAACCGTGCCTGTCCATCTACGCGACTGATGAGCGAAAATATTCGCATTCTAAAAAAATGGATCCGGGATCATGAAGGTCTCTTTCAATCTGTCGTTTATGCCGTCCAGCTCGGAATGTTCGGTTTTTGGGGCGAGGGGCATTCCGAAACAAAATTATGCGACAAAAAGCGTATTATTCCTGAAGTTTTGGATATGGTCCCTCGCCAGTTTCCGGTTATGCTTCGGCATCCTCGCTTCTTAAAATTTGTTCCGTTGGATCAATTGCGCAGATGCAGCATTCATGATGATTTTTTGGTTGGCATGGAGCATCCTTGGGGAATGATCCCATTTTCTCATCGCCAATATACCATGCTGCAGAATATGGACCGCCGCTGTTTGTGTGATGGTGAAATGCCCTGGGGCAGAGATCGTACGGTTGCAACCGTTGATCCCATTGCCTTCCTTTCTCAATGCGTCGGTTACGGCTTAACAACCTTAAGTGCAGAGCACAATTATAAAGAGGATGGACAGGCGTATCATCTCAAACAATGGCAGTCGATACTTCTCGATGAAAAGACCTTGCGCGATAATCATTTTCCTTATTTCCCTTATTTGCTGGGCAGCGGAAATATTTCCGTTTTTGACTATCTGACCTATCACCTGGGGTATTTGCTGGCAATCTCAAACATCTCAAAATCCGAAAAGCTTACCACTTTTACCCTATATAATTTCGGAATGGGCGTGCCTTATAATTTTTCAATATCTTATCAGCGCCACGGACAATCAATCAGCGAAGATCTCTCCGGCATGACCGCCTTTTGCGCAAAAAGCTTTACCGTTGATTCTTCAAGCGCCTTTCGTATAGTCCACAATGCGGATCCGACGCAGCACATCCGATTGATGAACGCCATTGCGCCCGACCGCAATGGATATTATCGCCTGTAAACAAAAAGGAACCGCAGCCGGTTCCTTTTTTATACCACGAAAAATGTTTAGCGGCAGCGAATCACTCGAATAGCGTCGTTTCCGCCGACTACGACAGATTTTGTAATTTTTCCGTCCTTCCATTCAATATCCACTTTTGCTCCGCCCTTTGCTCGAAGACCTCGGACATACCCGTTTTGCCATGCATCTGGTAAGGCGGGCAGCAGCCAAATGGTTTCACCGTCCGATTGCATCAACATCTCCGCAATGCCGGAACAGGCGCCGAAATTTCCATCAATTTGAAACGGGGGATGAGCATCGAATAAATTGGGATATACGCCGCCTCCATGCTGTTTTCGAATAAATTTTGATGTAATCACCGGGCGCAGCAGCATATTCAATAGTTGAAGCGCATGATTTCCATCTCGGAGCCGCGCATAAAAATTGATTTTCCACGCCAGACTCCAGCCGGTTCCTTCATCAGATCGCCCAACCAGCGTTTGCTTTGCCGCTTCCGCAAGCTCCGGCGTATGCTCCGGCGTAATCAGCCGGGCAGGATGCAGCGCATAAAGATGGGAAATATGACGATGATGCGGCTCTATCTCTTCTTCTTCCTTATACCACTCCATAAGCCGCCCCTTCTTATCCACCTGCGGAGACAGTAGCTGCGGCAGGATATTTTGAATCCGCGCGATCTCTTCGTCCTCTATTTGCAAAACGGAGGACGCTTTCATTGTATTTTCAAACAATTCACGAATGATTGCCATGGTCATCTGACTGGTCTGACTAACGGAGCAGGATCGGTTTTCCCGCTTGAATGAATTTTCCGGCGAAGTGGAAGGCGCAAAAATATATTTGCCATTTTCATCTGGCGTCAAAACATCCAAATAAAACCGACAAGCTTTCCGTAAAATCGGATAGGCGGTTTTTTCAAGGAACTCCAAATCATTGGTATATTCATAGTGCTCAAACAAATGGTGACAGAACCAGCCGCCGCTCATCGGCCAGAACAACCATTCCGCACTGCCCTGAACCGGCTGCGTTGCACGCCAAATATCCGTATTATGATGGGCACAAAAACCGCCGGCATGATAATATTCTGCGGCAGTTTTTTCACCGGCGATTGACAGCTCACGAATCATCCGGATCAACGGTTCGTGCATTTCCGGCAAATCGCACATCAGCGTCGGGAAATAATTCATTTCCGTATTGATATTGGTAGTATAGTCACTGTTCCACGGCGGATTTAGATGCTCGTTCCAGATACCCTGCAAATTCATCGGTTCAGAGCCGGGGGCAGATCCGCATATGGTCAAATATCTGGCATAGTGAAACAGCAGGGAATACAGACCGACATCATCTGTCAGCTTACTGAATCGAAGAAGTCGCGCGTCCGTTGTCAGTTCGTCGTGAGACTCGCCGTCCAGTGCAAAATCAACCCGATCAAAATACGAACGGTACCAATCAAAATGCTCCTTTTTGAGATCGGTAATCTTACGGAGGGAAGCCTGCTGCACCTGATAAATTGCCGCTTCTTTATATTCTTTTCCATTTAGAAACGGATGTTTATCATACCCATTAAAGCTGCTCTCGCAGCTGAGGAAAATCACAGCGTGGTTTGCCTTTCGGACATCTATACCTTTTTCCGTAACCGAGCGAAGTCCGCCATGACTGACAACACGCACCGCAGTGCGGAAATGTATGCCCTTTTCCTCCGCTTTGTCGGAATACATGATATTTCTCTCAGGAAACGCAGAACGGTTTGGTTCGGAATCAAAAGGGCATTCCCCATCTAAATAATAAACATTTCCTTCATATCCGGTCTGATATTTTAACTTGCTTGTTAGCTTCAATGAAAAAGACACGCTCTCCGGCTGGCTTGCTGTCACGCGAATAATCAGGCATTTCGCCGGATAACTGGTAAAATACTCCCATCGAAACGCAACACCATTTTTTGAATAAGCTACCTCTGCTTTCGCGCGATTCAGATCCAAGGTGCGCCGATACCCTCGGACCATTCCGGCTGGCTTAGAGAGGAGCAAATCCCCCAGAGGCATATAAGCCTGCACATTGGCGGAGGCAATTTCCTTTTCAATAATGTCCTGCGCCTGAAGTAAATCATCCCGCAGGGCGGCCTCACGCGCTTTTTCAAAACTCAGATATGCGTTTGGCTTGTTTTCATCCCGAGGAAACCCGGTCCAGAGTTCATCATAATTCAGAGCGACTCGCTCTTCGGTCACAGAGCCAAAGACCATGGCGCCAAGCTTGCCGTTCCCCAGCGGCAAAGCTTCTTCCCAAAGAGTAGCGGGTGTTTGGTATGTCAGTATATTTTTACTCAAAATATCACCTCATTTTCTATGATTATAGGGGATTTGGCCGGGTTTTGTCAATATGTTCATGTCAATAAAAAACCGCAAAAAATCGGTTGAGCTTTTTAAGAGCTTATGCTAAACTATATAAGTATATCGAAATCCAGTGAAGATACGGGGTCTTGCCATGCGATATGTAATCATAGATCTTGAATGGAATAATGTTTATGTAAAACGGCTCAAGGGCTTTATAAATGAAATCATTGAAGTCGGCGCGGTCATGCTTGATGACTCCTTACAGGAAATGGACACATTTTCCTGCCTGGTCAAATCGCAAATCAGCAAGAAATTAAACAGCCGCGTTGAGGAATTAACACATTTAACAAATGAAGAGCTTGCCATATCCGGCGTTAGTTTTCAGGCTGCTATGAAATATTTTTCCCATTGGCTGAATGATAAAAATGATGTCATCGTTTTATCATGGGGCAACGGTGATATCCGAAGTCTGCTGGACAATTATCGCTTTTTCATGGAAACGGAAACGATTCCTTTTTTACACAGCTACATTGATTTGCAAAGCTATTGCCAGGGGATTGTCGCGTCTCAGACGCTCAATCAGGTTGGCTTATCTGCGGCTGCTGAAAAAATAGGCATCGACCTCTCTCTGTTTCATAACCACCGCGCACTGGACGACAGCCGTCTTGCCGCTGAATGTTTGCGTCAAACTTTTGATATAGATAAAATCAAGCGATACACGGAAGCCTGTGACGATTCCTTTTTCAGACGCCTGCTATTTAAATCGGTTCTGATTACCGACTTGGACGATCCCAAAATCGATCATGCGCTGATGCGCTGCAAATGTGAGCGCTGCGGCAAAGATATGGAGTTATTCCACAATTGGTCCAGCACAAAAAATGGATTCCGTTCTGTTTTTATCTGTCATTCCTGCAAAATATATAAGCGCTGCACCATCCGGTTTGTTGAATTGACCGGCGGAATGGATATTAAAATTTCCTACCGAACCGCGCATGAACTAACGGAGGCGGACCATGACACCCACTAATAGGTCAATTTTTTTACGCGTACTGTCGGTTCTGCTGTTGCCTCTATTTTGTTTCACGGCGTGCGTAGAACCAAATAAACCGCCATCGGAACCCGTGTTGAATGAAATTACTTCTCAGCCTGATTCAACAGCATCTGTCACTGAAAACGGAACTTCGCAGACAGTCGAACCTAAGGCGTCAGAGTTCCGCGCCGTTTGGGTTTCTTACACCGAAATATCAGATCTGTTTACCGCTGATGAGGTGTCGTTTTACAATTTACTATATCAGCGCTTTCTCTCACTTCACGACTGGGGCTTCAATACGGTTATATTTCACGCCCGCGCTTTCGGCGATGCATTTTACGCCTCCGAATATTTCCCCTGGTCTTCCTATCTGACCGGCGAGCAGGGCATTTCTCCGGGGTATGATCCACTCTCTACCGCCATTCGGGCAGCCCATGACGCTGGATTGCAGCTGCACGCATGGATCAATCCATATCGGGTCAGTTATCAGACAGACATTCAATCGTTATATGCGACCAATCCGGCGCGGTTGATGGCAGAAAATGGACAGCAAATGGATCTGCTGCAAACAGAAAGCGGCATTTATTACAACCCTGCATCCCTGGCTGCGCAGCAGCTGATTTTAAATGGGATTCGCGAGATTTTAGAGCGCTACGATGTGGACGGTATCCATATTGATGATTATTTTTATCCGGACGATGTCGGTGATTCGGATGCCCCATCTTATATGGAATACACAAAAGGCGGCGGCACGCTTTCTCTCAATGAATGGCGGACAGCAAATGTTTCCGCACTGGTATCCGGCATTTATTCTGCGGTAAAAGCCATTGATCCGCAGATTTTATTCGGCATCAGTCCCAGCGGAATGATAGATAAAAACAAGACTACATATTACGCCGATGTTGCAACCTGGGGCTCCGTAAAAGGATATTGTGATTATATGCTCCCACAAATCTACTTCGGCTTTGCACACGAAGAGTATCCTTTTGTGGAATTGCTTGACCAATGGAGCGATCTTTGTTCGCTTGACAGTGTCAAGTTGTACATTGGACTTGCTCTGTATAAAACCGGAGGAACAGACGTTTACGCTGGCGGGGAAAGCGCGCAGAACGAATGGATCGATAACACGAACTTGATTGCGCGTCAAGTGCAAGCTCTTCGACAAAACAAACGCTGCTCCGGCTTTGCATTGTTTTCTTTTGGCGATCTTTTTAGTAATGATACACACAAACAACAAGAAATACAGCGACTGCTGCAAGCGCTGGATGGTGAAGGATAATGGAGCAAGAAAAAAAACGGAAAATTTTAATCACAATCATTGCACTATTCTTTATCATTCTTGTCGTGCTGATTGTTGCAATTACGACAAGAACCGGGCAAAACGAGCATTCTTACGAACTGGGAACAACCGATGGCTATGCTCAATATACACTTCCGGAAAACTACACACTGCAAAGCGAAGACAGTATCGAATTTCTGACCCCGTCAGAAGAGCGGGTGGTCAGCAATGAAGCAAGATATACCTTCAGCGGCACCTGCGACAAGCAGTATGACCTGTTCTGCAACCAAACGCCAGTCACATATAACGAGATGGGCGTATTTACCTGCGAATTTCCCTTAACACAGGGAGAAAATGTTTTTACCTTTACCTATGGAAGGATCACAAGAACCTTTGTTGTTGAATATGGCATGGACATTCTTCGCCAGGTTGCCCCTATGGGAAAAACGGAAACAACGCCCGGCGTATCCGTGGAAATTCTGGCACTGGCACACCGAAATGCAACCGTTTATGCCGAAGTTGCCGGTCAGCGCGTGTCTATGGAGCTTACCGACCGGAATGCGTTCCAACAGAGCGAAGGAACGCAGGATTACGCCACCTTCGCCGGATATTACACCATGCCGACGGCAAGCACCAGCCAATCCCTCGGCGCCATTACCGTTTATGGAATGCTGGACGGGCAGGTCTCCACCATGCAGGGCGGGGAAGTCTATCTGATTTCCGATCAATCCATCATTCTGCAGCAAGCAGCATCTTTGGAGCAGCAGCAAAACCTCACTTCCTACTATGCAACGGGATCCCGTGGCTTACTGCTGCCGAACGCGGACTATGGTCTGGGAACCGCAATGATGTGCGAGGTATTGAAAGATAAAACGGAAACCACTCCGGCATCTGATCCGAATGACTATTCCAGTCCTCTGTTCACACCGCTTCCCAAAGGCACCTTTGATTATGTAACCAGCATCGTCACCTATGACGACGAGCTGACCTATATTTTAAGCTCTGGCAGAAAAATTTATGCAAAGGACGCCCGCCTGATCTCTACCGGCTATATTCTGCCGATGAACACGGTCAGTGCATCCGAAATCGTCATAACGGATAACACCACAGATTATTATATCTCCACAAACTGGGCTGTTCCGGTCAATGGTATTTTGTCGCCGCAAGGGTATTACACCGGCTATCAAGGCAGAATTTATAATGTTACGGCATTTACTGCAGAGTATCTTGATCTTACTTTTTATTATACCGACGGATTCAACGGCGGCTTCAATTTGCCGACCAACGATGTGCTGTCTTCCATGCAATGGATCAACAATGGAGACCATTCCGTAACCTTGAGATGCTATTTTACGACCCCGGGGCAATTTTATGGATATTCTATTTCCCTCGGCAATGACGGAAGATATAAGCTATCCATCAAGAATAAGCATCCAGCCTCAGGAAAAACCGTAATCCTCGATCCGGGGCACGGAGGAAGCGATCCGGGTGCTGGAGCGATTTATGAAGGGATTTATGAAAGTCCGATCACCCTGTCGCTGGCGACAAAGGTCGCTGCCATTCTTCAAAGTCAAGGGATTCGTGTGATTATGACCAGGACTTCTGAATCGGACGTCACATTGAATGATCGGATGTTGATGGCGCGTCAATACATGCCGGATGCCTTTGTCAGCATTCATTGCGACAGCTCAACCTCCGCATCCAGCAGCGGCACACATACTTTTTATTACGAAAGCTTTTCCATGCCCCTTGCAGCCTCCATTCACAACCAAATGGTCGGCGCTTATCAAAACTCCCTCTATCCAATCGGCTCCACTGAATACAGCAGCGCAGACAAAGGGATTAAATTTTATCCGTTTCAGGTAACAAGGGTGGAAGAATGTCCGTCCGTTCTGGTCGAATGCGGTTATCTTTCCAATGCAACCGATTGCAGCATTCTGCTGACGGACGAATGTCAAAATATATTGGCAACTGCTATTGCGAATGGTATTATTGTCTATTTTAACAATCAAGGCTAAGCCTGCAAATACTACCCGAGTATAATAACAGGAATATGCTGTCGCTCTTGCCATAGAACAAAATGGTCAGGATTTTGATATCAAAATCCTGACCACTTTTAGACGTATTTTTATTGAAGAATATGCTGCAAAACGCTCTGTTTGATTGTTTATTGATTGTTCGGCTGATAATACACTTTACGCGCTTCAAACATTAAAAACAGCAAGCAATAGCAAGCGATGGTAACAAACAGGGAAGTGTACGACAAAAGATTGGAACGATAACCGCCAAGCTGCAAAAAATGGATGAAAAGTGAAAGAATAAAATGCGCAATCACCGAAATCATGGAAAGCAAAGAGAAAATTTTAATCTTTTGCTGATCTCCTTCGTGTAGAAAAATCTTATACGCAAAAGCTCCCAACAGGTTAACACTGGAAAAAATATCACCAACCAAATTGATCCCAGCATCCAGCACAACGGCAGAGGAGTCAGTCTGAGAAGCAGAAAGTAAAAAGCCGAAAGCCATAGCGAACAGAGTTAAAATTGTTCGAACAATGATACAAACCATAACAGCTTTTTTCAAGAATTGAAGCATTCGGTCTGTCTTCTCATGAAGCATGGCATCTGCCTGAATTTCTGACTCAAAAGCATTATACGCCAGAATTGCACCGTATAAAAGGAAGGCAAATCCTAACAGGCTTAATATCAGCGACACAACTCCCTGCGCCCGGACGAACAGCATCACTACCTGCCAGATCATGTTTGCAATCCATGCAAGGGCGGCATTGGAAAAGGAACAACTCGCACTGTATCGAAGCCCCTCCGGCGTGGAAAAAACCTTTGGCTTTTTATTTTTCATTAAAATCAATCCCTATTGTCAGCGGCAGCTTTTGCGGTAATCTCTGACATTTGTGAAAGCTTCCGTTCGATATCCGCTACCAAAGAAAATTGCGTGCGGCAGCGAACCAAATTATGCGCCGGATACTGAATTTTAAAATAGGTATCGCCGTTTAAGTAATCCGTCAGGAAGCGAATACCGCATTCATAGGTCATCATTTTGGATGAGAAGGGAAGAAGGAGGATTTCCTTCTCCGTCAGACTTTTACCAGCCGATCTAAGATAGCCAGAGACATATTTTTCATATAAAGACAAACTAAGGGAAACTTTCGACAGATCTTTTTCATCCTCCGCGGCAGTGTTTGCGCCAAAGCGGATGCTGTCGCCAAAATCATAAAGCGAAAGTCCCGGCATGACTGTGTCAAGATCTACAATACAAATTCCTTTATTGGTATCGCAATCAAAAAGAATATTATTTAACTTCGTGTCATTATGCGTCACGCGCACGGGGAGTTCGCCTTGCGAGATCATATCCACAAGGACAGAGCAATCGTTTTCCCGCGCCAGAGCAAAAGCTATTTCATCTTGGACATCGGCTGCTCGTCCGACAGCGTCTGTTTGAATTGCGGTCTTCAAGGCCTCAAATCGCTTTTTTGTATTGTGAAAATCCGGTATCGTTTCATACAGCGTTGTACCGTCAAAATCTGCCAGCAACTGCTGAAATCTGCCAAAGGCAACGCCGGAATTATAAAAAACTTCTTCGTTTTCGATGGTATTGCAGGAATAGGTATTATCTACAAAATTGCAGACACGCCAATGCTCATTCTGCCCAAGAACTGCATAATACTTCCCATCAGCAGCGGGCAAAAACGTAAGGGTCTCTCGCTGCGGATCTCCTCCGTTTTCCTGGATTTTTTTGCGCAAATGCGCCGTTACAGAAACAATGTTATGCATCAATTTATCCGGGTCTGAAAAAACATTAGTGTTGATTTTTTGAAACAAATAATTTTTTTGTATACCATTCTCATTGAAAACAACTTTATAGGTACAATTGATATGTCCCGCTTCAATGGTTTGGATATCCACACAAGAACCCGCGATCCCAAAATGCTTAGCTGCAGCAAGGATCGTCTCATGAACGTCGTTCATAGTTTGCCTCCGTCAGGTTATACTATTCAAAGAAATATAGATTTGCATAGACACAACGTAACATTATAAACGATTATTCAATTTATGTCAACAAAAAAATGGGGAGGAATCCATTTGTTGTTCTCGATAAAAATCCAGTCAAAGAAATTGATTCGAGGGAAATATGTTTATTATACGCTGCATACCTTGCCGTTATTTTTCTTTTCAATTTTAACAAAAATCGTCAGTATTGCGCCTTCGGCTATTTATCTGTTCACCGCAAAAAATCAAATCACGCCAAGTGGGGTTATTCTGCTGTTTTTCCTGACTCTGCTTTTGTACTTTCCGGTAAAATGGTGCAAAGCAACCATTGGCATCCGCCTGTTAGATAGACAAGAACAGGGAAAGACCTCCGTTCGCCGATTGCTCCGACGGTCGCTTTGGGTTCTATTCGCAGAGCAGTTGATTCTTGGGGAAAAGCTCCTGTTTGGTTTTCTGTATTTCTGTCCGGCTTTCCTTTGTCTCTTTATCCGGCAGTATCTTCTTTACGCCGGTAAATTATATTCCTTGTCCGGCGCGCTCCTGAATGCCGCATCGCTGCTTTTAGCGATCGGCGGTTTGATTTTTTATATCTGTACGCTGCCCCTGTGGGAATATACACGCTATGCAACAGCAGCTTCTTCCTCGGCGTCCTTTCGGGAAATTTTTCATGCCGGGCAAAACGAAGCCGCAAAACACCTGAAGATACTGCTCCGTTTTAAGATCGAGATGCTTCCATGGAAACTGCTTGCATTTTTACCGTTTGCGGCATTCTACTGCATCCCATACCTTACTTTTTGTAAAAAGCTGTTGTTTGACCGCTTGCAACAGCAAAACAATTCAGTATTCGCCATCAAAATCTATGAAGGAAAAAACCTGCCGACTCGAATTATTGCGGAAAGTTAGACCACCATAGTTTTATAAACATGATATATTACAAAGCCGGGTTTTGAGCCGCTCGGCTTTTTTACATAACGAACCGGGGTATAATCTACGGGAAGCCGTTTTTCACCGCTCACTTCACTATTTTCAACAGCAATTTTTGCGGCAAAAACATAGTCATCCGGCTGCGGCTCTCTACCGTCTGTTAACAGAACGACATGGGAACCATGGAATTTTTGCACATGGAACCAAATATCATTTTTAGCTGCCGTTCGGAAGGTCAGCTGATCATTCTGCAAATTATTTCTACCGGATAAAACGATAAAGCCATTTGGAGAAGTGTATTCCAAAAAGGGGAGAGCAGGCTGCTTTTTTTTCGGATTTTTGCTTTCATGCCGTCTTAAAAAACCGGCGTCAATCAATTCGGACCGAATCGCCTGAAATTCCTTTTCAGTTTCCGCGCGGGAAAGCGCATCGCGAACCGAAAACAAATAGTCAATATCCGCCTGATTCTTTTCCAGCTGCTGCGTGAGAATCTTTTCCGCATTCGCGGCTTTTCGGTATTCTTTATAATATTTCTGTGCGTTTTGCGCAGGCGTCAGACGCGGATCTGCCGGAATGCGGCAAAGACGCATCGAGTCATAAAAATTCGGCAGATCATAATAATACGAACCTTTTTCCAGCTGATACAGATTCGCATTAATCAGATCGCCATATATTTTCTTTTCTTCTCGGTCGGCTGCATCTTTCAATTCATTCGACTGCCCGTTGATTTTTCTTGCCGTACGTTCAATCAACGTATTGACCGCACGGAACAGGTCGTCGGCTTTTGTTTTTATACGCTCTGCGCGTTCGCGCTGCTCATAATATTCATCCAGCAGAGTGGACAGCGAAGGGAAAAAACGAACATCCATCCCCTGATACTGCGTCAGCTCAAGAAAAGAAAAATCGATAGGCTTCTGATCGACATCAAAAACTGCACAGGGAATATATGCGCCATTTTCCAAACAGCCTTTGAGCTGCTCCAAAATCATAAAAACCGCATCCGGAGAACCTGACCCGCTGCGATATATTATTTCACGGCATAAAGCGGGTGACATTCCCTCCGAAGCAAACAATAGCGCTTTATCCGGCTTCTTTTCCTCGGATTGCTGAAAAGCCGCTGTAATTTTATCGCTTCCGTCATAAATCAGTGAAGGCTTTCCCTGGGCGGGGGGGAGCTGATAAGAAAGTCCCGGCAAAATTTGCCGAACAGAAGAATGCAGGAGATCCACGCGTTTCACGCTATCCAGAATCTTCACATCTTCATCCAACAAAATAATATTGCTGTATTGCGCCATAATTTCAACAACCAGCGTTCTTTTTACATGATCGCCGATTTCATTCGTCGCGTTAAAATCGAGAAATACCACGCGGTCCGTGCGATTTTGACGAATATCTGTTAGGATCGCCCCGACAAGATTTTTGCGTAAAAGCATCGTCAGCATCGGCGGTTTATCCGGGTTCTCGGGCTTGATTGCCGTTAAATGCAGCCGCGGTGCATTGCCAGAGGCGCTGAGAAGAAGCTTTTTCGTTTCACTGCGGCTGCGAAAATACAAAAGGACCTCCTGGCGGGTCGGTTGGGATATTTTTTCCACCCGAAATCCGACAAGTTCCTGCCGCAATTCATGCGCAAGCGCATATAAAAACAATCCGTCTAATGCCATAAAATTACCTCAAAATCGTGCGGATCGGAGCGTTGGGCGTATATTTCAACCAACGGACAGAGGGAAACTCTTTTGCCATCCTGGCGCACAGTTCCGTCATTGCAATGTCTTCCGTTTCAAAATGACCCGCCGCAATCACACTCAGCTCCATCGCACGCGCGTCTAAATATTCATGATATTTCATTTCACCGGTAATATAACAATCAACACCATGCAAGGCTGCTTGCGCAATCTCGCTTCCGCCCGCTCCGGTGCAAATCGCAACAGATCGAACCATTTTTTCACCGAGGCAAAAGGAAACAGGAGCGTTTAATTTCCGGCTGACTGTTTCTGCCAGAGCTTCCGTACTTTGCTCCTTTGCAAGCGTACCGATGCGAAACAATTCACCGGGAACGTCTCGGGTTACAATCTCGAGCTTTTCGCTTAAAATTGTATTGGTGCCGCTGCTCGCCTTATCAAAATTTGTATGCGCGCTGATTACGGTAATGCCTTTTTGTACGGCTTCATACAAGACAGACCCCTGCAACAAACGGGAAACGGGACGGAACAAAATCGGATGATGAGAAAGGATCAGCTGCGCAGAAGTTTCCGCCGCCATTTCTATACATGCACGATCGACATCCAGCGTCACGATGCAGGAAGTTACTGCGACGTGCGGATCGCCGCACAGCAGCCCGGAATTGTCCCACTCTTCCTGTTGATCAAATGGATAGACTTCGTCTAATCGTTTATAAATATCCGCTACCGTATACATATCAATATCCCTTCAATCGTTGGTCATTCAATATTTGTTCGATTTCTTCCGTTTCTCGGCATTCTCCCCGGGAGCACAGAATGCCATACAGTTGTTTTTTCAAGCGGTTTATTTGCCGCGAAACAAAAAGACGGGATGCTTCCTCATCGATAGATGGATGCGCACCAAAAATAAAAAGAAAGCCGTCTTTTATCGGCGGAGCTGACGTAAAAACGGCACTCAGTGCAACATAGACTTTGCCCGTCTTATCCAAAACGGCAGTCTCTTTTTCAATGCAGAAACCGTTGGTCAATAAATAGCGCCGCACGTCTTCACTATGGGTCATCGGCTGCAAAATTAGGTGAATGCGTGGATTTTTGATCCAAGATACCGCTGACAGAATATCCACAATCAAATTGCCGCCCATCCCCGCAAGTACAATTTCATCCATCTCGTCTGCGTGATAAGCGGACAAACCGTCCGACCTGCGGCACTCGATTCTATCGGTCAAGCCGTAGCGACGGACGGTTAATTCCGCATTATGAAGAGGTCCCTGAGCAACATCGGATGCGATTGCAAAGGGAATCCTGCCGTTTTTTACCAATTCACAGGGCAAATAAGCATGATCGGTGCCGATATCCGCCATACGCCGCCCAAAGCGGACAAGGGAAGCCACCATTGCAAGCCGCGGCGATAATTCAAACATCGGCAAGAAAGGCATTGATTTTTTCAACCAGCTGATCGCAATTCGTTCCGTGAACAAGACATGCCTGCTCGATGGTTTCGCTGCGTGCAGAGGGGCACCCAAGACAGTGCATCCCCATTTCGAAGAAAAACTGGGCTGTCTCTCGATTGTGATCCAAAACATCGCCAATGGTTGATTTTTTTGTAACTGTCATAATTATCATCCTTTCTGATGGTCTACACGGATATTGTTTATATTTGATTCAGAAATTATAAATGGAGGTCTGCGTTTTGTCTCAGTATAAACGCGGGCGAGATACTCGCCGATCAAACCAACGCAGCACAGCACAATGCCGGACATAAAAAGGATTGCCGCCAAAAGAAGCGCATACATCGGGAAATCCGCTGTCGGCATACAAAAACGGATCAATCCGTAAAGTGCAAGGATACAAGCTGCAAAGCAGGAAACAACCCCCAAATATAGCGGCAAACGAAGCGGCGAAGAGGTATAGCCAAGGATTCCATCAATGGCATATTTCGCCAGCTTTTTGATAGACCATTTTGTTTCGCCCGCCGCACGTTCGCGGTTTTCATGAGGAAACCATTTCACGCGGAAGCCAACCCAGCTGAAAATACCCTTCGAAAAGCGGATCGATTCCGGCATGGAAAGAATCGCGTCGACAACCTTACGGCGCATGATGCGAAAATCCTGTGCATTATCGTTGATCCTGATTTCCGAGACGCGATTGATTACTTTATAAAACTGTGCGGACAGCATGCTTTTCAGTTTTGACTCTCCGACACGATCGGTCCGGCAGGCAGCGGCAACATCATAACCCTCGCTGTCAACCGCCTGAAGCATTTCAGGGATCAAATCCGGCGAATGTTGGAGATCTGCGTCAATCAGCCCGATAAAATCGGAATCCGCATATTTCATCCCGGCAAGCATGGCAGCTTCTTTGCCAAAATTCCGGGAAAATGAAATATATTGAATCGCATCACTGCGTTCGGCAAAAGATTTCACAATATCGAGTGTTGCGTCAGAACTGCCATCGTTCACAAATAAAAATTTAAAACAATATTGTCCCGACAAAGGCATTGTAACACGGGTTAATTCTTTCAGAAGCATAGTCAAAACATCCGCTTCATTATAGCAGGGAACAATCAAAGTTACAGATTTCATGGAACTCCCTCCGCCAACTTATGATATTATATCCTACCATATTAGCAGAAAAAATACAATCTTTTTTTCAATTCCTTGCCACCGCCCTGTTTATATGATATAGTTACCTGTAGAAAAGGATGTGGTCAATTTGTTTGAAAAGCTGAAAAAAAAGAAAGAGAAGGTTCCCAGTGGAAAGATTCGCTCCATGTTGGTCAACAATAACGCTGTCCGCTGCCTGAATGCACGCATTTTTTATGACAGCGAGGGGATCGGCAAGTTGGAAATTTACACAAAGGAACCAACAGAAGGCTTCCATTTTGACGAATTAGATTTTGAATTTAATACTACAGATAATAAGCGGCTGGTACTCCACGCCGCGTTTGACAGCGCTGCCAAGGAGGGAAAACTGTATCACTATTTATTTATCATTCAAAAATACAATGAATTCTTCGCCTGATGTCACAAAAAAGCAAAAGCTTCGGTGTTGACAATATTTTTGAACTATAGTAAAATAATCCTGCGAGTAAGTTGGGCAATCGCGTGACTATGGTCATGAGGAAAGTCCGAGCTTCGCAGAGCAGGATAACGGCTAACAGCCGCCGAGGGCGACCTTAGGGAAAGTGCAACAGAAAGAAACCGCCGCTTTTGCGGTAAGGATGGAAAGGCGAGGTAAGAGCTCACCGGAGCACGGGAGACCGTGCTGCCATGTAAACCCTATCCGAAGCAACACCGACAGGGGTTGTCTGCTCGACGTTAACCCCGCTGGGTGGCACGGCTTTTGCCGGAGCTTTTTCGGCAACGAAAAGCAAAGATAGATGATTGCCTTAAATGACAGAACTCGGCTTACAGATTTACTCGCACTCTTTTTCGGTCACCTCATACGATGGTATTGAGGTGATTTTTGTGTTAGAGGGGATTTTTTTTGCATTCGCGATTTTTTTGATGGCAACCGGTCTGATCAGTCTTTTGTTCTACTGTATTCTTAAATTAATTTCACCAAGGCGCAGAGAAAAATACTATGTTTTGCTTCCGCTGCGCGAAGATGATGACCCTTCCGCTGTCATCAGCGCCGCGCTGGAAAAACGAAATTTGCTCGGCGAATCGGCATCATGTGAAATTATAGCTGTTGACTGTGGATTAAAAAAAGAAACCAGAGACTTTTTGGATAACCTTTACGGAAAAACTCTCATGTTTTCCATCCAGTCGCCGGATGCTATTTTAGCCCGTCTGCGATTGAACTGAAGCGAAAGGATGTGATCCCATTGCTGCAAACGATCCTTGGAAGAGCCTGCAGCGGAAAAAGCAAAAAAATATACGATCTTCTCCGCGCAGAAGCCGAAGCGGGGGAGAAGTGCATTCTGATCGTTCCGGAACAATTTTCATATGAGGCGGAAAAGCAGGTCCTGCTGCATACCGATCCCGTCCATGCTCAAAATATTCAGGTCTATAGTTTTCGTTTTATGGCTTCTCAATTGATCGACCGGCATAAACCAAGCCATTTGCCGTTTATCAGCAGCCGAAGCAAGGCGATCCTGATGGGACTCGCCATTGACGATCTATGGGATCGTCTGGAAATGTATGGGCAAGTAAAAAATAAACAGCGTTTCGCTGCCGAATTGCTGCAAACCGACCGGGAGCTAAAGCAGGCTTGTGTTCCCGTTGACCGGCTTTTAGAGCTTTCCGACTCCATGCAAAAGCAACGGGGACTCCCATCCAAAATGCGCGATATCGGACTGCTGCTTTCAACATATAACGCTTATTTGACCAGCAAATACAGTGACGACGCATCCTCCCTGCAGACATTGGCGCAGCTGCTTACTGAAACAAAGGATTTTCAGGGCTTCATTCTTGCGGTTGACGGGTTCAGTGGTTTTACTGCAGATGAACTCTCGGTTTTGGAAGAGCTGCTACGCCAGGTAAAAAAGGCATATATCACATTCTGTCTGGATGAGGGAAACGCGCCATCCGGACAGGTTTTTGATCTGACGAGGAAAAGCTATCGGGAAATTGTTCAGATATGTAACCGCAATCAAATCACGGTTCTGCCTGCCATTCGTCTGGAGAAGCAATTTTATATATCGGAGCTTTTGTCGTTCTGTGAAAAAGAGCTGTTTAATTTTGCCGACCACAGAGCGCCGATGAAGGATGGTCCGGTACGCATTTGCCAATGCAGCGACGCATCGGAAGAATGCGATTGGGCTGCCGCTACAGCAAAACATCTTGTAATAAATGAAGGGCTGCGCTATCGCGATATCGCCGTGATTGAAGGTGCAGGTGCGCCTTATGCGCAACGACTTGCAGCAGCTTTCCGCCGTTACGAGATGCCAATTTATCTGGATAATGAAAGACCGATCACCGGTTGTCCCGGCGTGGTGTATCTGCTATCCTTTTTGGAATGCTCCTTTACCAAGATCTCCACAGATGCAATTCTTCGTATGCTCAAAAGCGGATTGACCTCCTTTGAACGAAAAGCTATTGATCTGTTGGATAATTATTTGTTGATGTATGACATTGACGGCAGAGAATGGGCGGATGATTGGAAATATCATCCGGACGGGCTGGGAAAATCTTTTACCGATACTTCCCAGCGACAGTTGGCCGAATTGAACCGTATGCGTCTCTCAATCGTTGAATCAATCCACCGTTTCCGCGCGGAAAACGAAGGAAAAACCATCGGACAAGTTACCGAAAGCATCTATCGTTTTTTGACGAAGGAAAAAATCGCAGAAAAAACCAAGTATTTCGCGGATGAACTGTCACAGGAAGGCTATCTGGACCAATCGAAAACCGTAATTTCTGCCTGGAGCCAATGGATCGAATGCCTGTCCGATTTATATGACGCCGCAGGAGAGCGAACGGTCAAGCTTTCCCGATATTTTCAATTTCTCTACGAATCGGCTCTTTCTTCTCATGCCGGGGTTGCTCCTGCCATGCTGGATGCTATTACAATTGGTACGACAGACAGAATCCGGCTTTTTGACAAAAAAGCGGTCATTGTTGTCGGTGTAAATGACGGCGTGATTCCAGCTTCCGTGGGGATGACCGGTCTTTTCAGTTCTGATGAACGAAAAGAAATGGCGTCGCTGGGCGCTGTGCTGCCAAATGATATGACATTTTTGGCGGATCGTGAGCGATATGTTTCTTACAAAACTTTTTCTTACGCAACACACTTTTTATTTGTCTCTTACGCGGAAAAAGGCACCGACGGCAGTTTGCTTCATCCATCCGAAATCATTGATTCGTTTCGGAAGATTCTGCCGCGCGCCTGCTTTACCTCCTATGCCGACATCCCCGAATTGGACCATATAGCAGGGAAGGAAAGCGCATTCCGTTACCTTGCTGCGCATTTTTTGTCGGACGATCCTCTTATTTCCTGTTTGCTTGCTTACTTTTTAAAAAATGGTGAAGAAAAAAGAATCGACGCACTTAAACGCATCGCAACCAAAGCATTTCCGTATTTCCGCAACAAGGAAAATGCGCGCCGGTTATACGGCGATTCTCTCTACTTTTCACCATCACGGGTGGAAGATTATTATAAATGCCCCTTCCAATATTTTTGCAAAGTCGGGCTGAAAGCGGTACCGCGTAAACGAGCGCGTCTGTCCTCGGATCAGAACGGACTGGCGGTTCATTATGTGCTGCAGCAAGTTTTTGCGCAGCTGGGTAGCTCCGGTCTCGCCGCTTCCCAGAAAGAGAACCGAAAAGTCCTTGTGCATCACATTCTGGAAGAGTACATCCGCAAATTTCTTCCAGGGATTGTTGAGCAAAGTGACCGCATGAATTACATCTTGCATTCCTATGAAACCAATATTTTAAGCATCCTAAATCGACTCGCCGATGAATTCGCCCATTCCACCTTTGTCACCTGCGACACGGAGCTTCCGCTGACTGATCGCGGCAATGGAATTGCTCCCTATCGAGTGTCAGACCACACCGGCGGAGTAGTCCGTATCGGCGGGACGGTTGACCGGGTTGATTTGTACATAAAAGATGATATTGCGTATCTTCGCATTGTTGATTACAAAACCGGAGGAAAAGAATTTCACCTGGAGGATATTTTTGCAGGTCTCAATATGCAAATGCTGATTTACTTGATGTGCCTGTGGAAAAACGGTGAAAATCGATATCATCATCCGGTCCTTCCCGCCGGTGTTTTATATATTCCGGCAAAGATTGGAGACATTAATCTGTCGCGCGATGCGGACGAAACCGACATTCAAACGCAAGAGCTGAAAAACGGGCAAATGAGCGGATTGCTGCTGAATGATCCCGGTATCCTGGAAGCGATGGGCGCAGGCTGCGAACGAAATTATCTGCCACTTAAAATCAATAAAGATGGAAATTACAGCGGACCATTGATCACGTTGGAAGGATTCCATCGTCTGCGCAATTTGATCGATGAAAATATCGCCAATATGAGCGACGCCATCCGCAGCGGCAGAATTGAACCTTTGCCTTTTCGCATGGACGAAGTCAACGATATCTGCTCCTATTGCGATTATCAAAGCATATGCTTACACGAAGACGGAGACCCGCAGCGGATTCTGACCGAAGAAGAAATACAGGAAAAAAGCAGCAAATTGCATAAACAGGAGGAGAGATCATGAGCAATAAGATCCAGTGGACCGCAGAACAATCCGCGGCGATTCATCTCTCCGGCGGCTCTGTCATCGTATCCGCTGCCGCAGGCTCCGGAAAAACGGCGGTTCTTGTCCAACGGGTTCTTCGTCTTTTAACAGATGAAAAGCATCCCATCCCGCCGGAGAAACTGCTGATTGTCACCTTCACCCGCGCGGCTGCCTCTGAAATGAAATTGAAAATCAAAAATGCACTGCGCGAATCAGCACAAAATAACAAGATAGCAGAATCAGCGCTTCTTCATTTGGATCAAGCGCAAATCTCGACAATGGATGCCTTTTGCGTAAAATTGGTGCGAGATAATTTTGAGCTGGCGGGCGTTTCCCCGGATTTTCGTATGTTGGACGACTCGGAAAACAAAAGTATTTGTGACACGGCAATTGAGCAGGCGCTGGAAACGTCCTATCGCGATGATCCCAATTTTCAGTCAACCGCTGATTATTTTATCCATGGAAGAGATGACAGCGCCCTTGCTGATGCAATTCGCAGCTTACAGGAGTATGCGTCTTCTTATCCCTCTCCGAATGAATGGCTTGACAGCGTCTATGCTTCCTTTCAGGAGCAGAGCGATCCGTTCCAAACTTCCTGGGGCAAATACATCCACCGATTTTTACAACAGTCCTTTGCACACATCATCGCCTTGCAGGAGCGAGCGATTGCAGCAGCAGAAGCCGAAGAGTTTGTTGCAAGCGCCTACGCGCCGTCGCTGTATGTTGATTTGCAGCAATATCTGGGAATCAAAGAGCTTCTGGATACCCCCGGAGACTGGGATGTTATACGCAGCAAAGTTCGCGCAGTAATAAAACCGACGCCGTTAAAAAGCAAAAAAGGGATCAATCAGTATTCTCAAACCACGCTTATAAAAAGCATCCGAGAGGATGTAAAAAAATCAATTACTTCCTGCGAAAAGGTTCTTTGCGGTTCTGCCGAAGATATGCTGGATGACATACGGGCACAGCGTCCCATCATTTCATCGCTCATCCATGCGGTCCGCAGGTACAACTCTGAGCTTCTTTCTATTAAGGCGGCTCGTAATGCGTATTATTTCAACGATATTTTACATTTTTCCCTCTCTCTGCTTTACAGCAGCAATCACTCTTTAACGGATTTGGCAAAGCGGCTTTCTGATTCCTTTGATGAAGTGTTGATTGATGAATATCAAGACACAACAAGGGCGCAGGACGCTTTATTCACCGCGTTATCCGACGGAGGAAAAAAACTCTTTGTCGTCGGAGATGTCAAACAGAGTATCTATGGATTCCGCCTGGCAACGCCTGAAATTTTCCTGGAAAAATGCAATCATGCATTTCCCTACCAATCCAATACCTTTCCGGCAAAAGTTATCCTTGGCAAAAATTTCCGCAGCAGGGCAGGTATTCTTGACTGTATCAATTTTATCTTTTCCCGCATTATGACCAGACAAACCGGCGATGTCGATTATAACGAAGACGAATATTTATATTACGGTGGTGATGACGCCGGCGATATGAGCGACACAGATATTCTGTTGGGAGAGGATCCGGACAATCCCTTTGAAAGTGAGTTCAGCCGCATTGCCCAATACATCAATGAAAAGGTTTACGAGCAATATCCAATCAGAATAAAAGGGGAGGATAGACCGGTCCGCTACTCGGATTTTTGCATTTTACTCCGTTCGGTCAAGGGCGCAGCGGAAAACGCTGCAAAAATTCTTTCGAATGCGGGCATACCGGTTCTTTACGAACGCCAGGTTGACGCTTTTGCCACCCCGGAAGCTCGAATGTTTTATTCGCTGCTGACTGTCATTGATAACCCGCTTAGCGATGTTGATTTGATTGCTGTTTTGACTTCTCCGCTTTTCGGTTTTGTGCCGGATGACCTTGCAATGCTGCGCAAGCTTTCAAGTGGAAACTTTTATCACTGCGTTATTGCAGCGTCTGAAGAAAACGAAGGGAAGCTGCATGAAAAATGCGTCAATTTTTTAAGACAGATCAAAACCTACCGTGATATTTCCCAAACCGGCAGTATATCGGACTTTTTGCATTTTCTCCTGGAAGATACCGGTTTTTCGACTGTAATCGCAGCCATGCCGAACGGGAAGGCAAGATTAGACAATCTCTCATATTTTGTTCAATATGCAAAATCTTATGAGCAGGGAACTTCCATCGGTTTCAGTGGTTTTTTACGCTATCTGGAACATATTCGAAGCGCCAACAAGATGCAGTCCGTTACACAGTCGGTCGGATCGGTCGGTGACGCCGTTCAAATCATGAGCATCCATAAATCCAAGGGGCTCGAGTTTCCATTTGTAATTCTGGCAAACACAGCAAAAACATTCAATATGACGGATATCCGCGCCTTTCTTTTAACAGACGCAACGTTCGGCATCGCCATGAAGCGACAAAACCGCAGCTCTTTGCAAAAATACGATACCATCCCATTTGCGGCGGCAAAGCTGGCAAAGCACGAACAGTTGATTTCCGAAGAGATGCGCCTTCTCTATGTAGCGCTGACCCGCGCCGCCTATCGGTTGGTTATTTCAGGCTGTGTAAAAAACCGGGAAAAGTTACTGCAAAAAATTGCCGCACGCCTTCCTTTGCAGGAAAATCCTTCCCCCATGGTTGTATCCCAATGCGCTTGTAATTTAGATTTTCTTTTAACCGCACTGCTTCCACACCAGGACGCAAAAGCATTGCGGGACAGCGGGGACTGCAAAGCACAAGCTGTCCCGTCAAAATGCCGCATCCAATTTCTGTTATACAGCGGTGCTCCTGCGCCTGACAACAGCGACACAGATCAACCCGCCAAAAAAATTGAAAAGGCTGTATATGACGAAACATTGTACCAAGAGGTCAAAAAACAGCTGGAATACCGCTATCCTTATGACTGTCTGCAGACCGTTCCGGCAAAATTAACCGCATCGGAATTTGCCGAGCAAAACACAAAGCACTTCGAGGACGCAATCCTTCCCGTGCCGACTTTTGCGAAAACGGAATTTGTCGGCGGAGCCAGCCGCGGCATTGCCTATCATAAATTTTTGCAGCATTGCGATTTTTCAGCCGCCAGGAAGAATCTCACCGCAGAGCTCAAACGTTTGGTAATGAAAAATATTTTGACGGATAAGGAGATGGGACTGCTGTCAAAACAAAAACTGGATTTGTTTTTTTCGTCCGAGGTCTGTAGCGATATTCTTTCTGCCGATGAAATCTATCGCGAGTTTCCCTTTCGGTTTCTGCTTCCCGCAAAGGAGCTGTACCATGTTCCATCACAAGAGCAGGTTTTAATACAGGGCGTTGTCGATCTGGTTTATATTAAAGACAACAAAGCCTATATTATCGATTATAAAACGGATGCCTCCGCCGATGAAAAGCAAATGACAGAAAAATATCAACCGCAGCTGATGATTTATCAAAAAGCCATTGAAAAAGTTTTGAATATCTCCGTCAGTCAAACGATCCTCTTTTCTATCAGCGCCGGAAAAGCAATGATTCTTTCTTCAGACGGCGGAAAAACCTAAAAAATTTTGCGAAAAGACTTGCTTTTTCTAAATCAGTGTGGTAGAATTTCTTTTGCTTGAAAAAGTGTAATCTGAAAGAGGTGAAAAGAATGAAAGAAGGAATTCATCCTGAATACAAAGAGACAGAAATCAGATGCGCTTGCGGCGAGGTCATTAAAACCGGTTCCACCAAAGAAAATCTTCGTGTTGATATCTGCTCGAAATGCCATCCGTTCTTTACTGGCAAGCAAAAACTGGTCGATACCGGTGGTCGCGTAGACAGATTCAAAAAGCGTTATAATTTGGATAAGTGATCCGATCCTGCATTTTATTGTTTCTAAACAAAACCATACAAGGTGACTTTTTAGCCTTTGAGGCAAAAAGCCGCCTTGGATTTTTTTAGGCGGTGCCAATATGCCAAGCTATTTGACCATCGCGGGAGCAGGCGAGGCTGCAATCGAAGTCAAACGTTCCCGGTTCATTGCCAATGCGCAGCAGATCAAGTCCAGAAATGAAGCAGAAAAATATCTGGAATCCATTCAACGTTCACACCGGGATGCGCGTCATCATGTCTTCGCATACCGCCTACGAGAAGAAAACCTGTTAAAATATTCCGATGACGGCGAGCCCTCCGGCACAGCCGGAAAGCCTATTGCTGAAATCCTGCGCCGGCGAAATCTGGAGGACGTCATCGTTGTCGTTACCCGGTATTTTGGCGGCATCCTGTTGGGAACCGGTGGATTGGCACATGCCTATTCCGATGCCGCGCAGCGTGTTTTAGCCGATTTGCCGGTAATAACCATGTATGAAGTCGCCAGGTTAGAATGCTGCTGCGACTATTCTCTCTATGGCAGAATACCGGCTTTACTTGCGGATTTTGACGGCGAAATCGAGCAAACAGACTATTCAGATATGGTCGCACTTTCTTTCCATATCCCATCAGAAAATGTCCCTCGTTTCCAAAAAGCGCTGAGCGAATTATCTCTCGGCAAAGTCGAAGCCAAGCTGGTCGAAAAAGTGTATATGCGACAGAAATAGACAAACCTTTAAACTTTTACAGAGGTTTATTCATGACGAACTCGTATAATAATATGAGGTGATTTCATGGACGGTCATATTCGCATTCGTCAACTGGAAGCGGAGCAAAGCTCCCTTTCCCCTTTCGCGGCGCTTTGCTGTAATACCGCAGGCAGACAGACTGCCGAACCGGAATGCCCTGTCCGGACAGCATACCAGCGAGATCGTGATCGCATCATCCACTCCAGCGCGTTCCGACGGTTAAAGGATAAGACACAGGTTTTTCTGTCGCCGGAAGGGGATCACTATCGAACCCGTCTGACACACACGCTGGAAGTTGCGCAAATCGCCAGAACCATATCTCGCGCGTTAAAACTAAACGAAGATCTGACTGAAGCCATTGCACTCGGACATGATCTCGGGCACACACCTTTTGGTCATGCGGGGGAGCGCGCGCTGCGCGCTGTAATGAAAGAAGGCTTCACCCACTATGAGCAAAGCCTTCGCACAGTTGATATGCTGGAAAAAAACGGCATGGGACTGAACCTGACCTATGAGGTTCGCAATGGCATTCTTTGCCATACCACCGGACCCGAAGCGGAAACATTGGAAGGCAGAGTAGTTAAGCTTGCCGACCGCATCGCCTACGTCAATCATGATATTGACGACGCCGAACGGGCAGGCGTTATGACAGAAGAAGACATACCCTATGACATCCGGAAGACTCTCGGCGCCAATAAATCCGATCGGTTTGACACCCTTGTCATCAACGCCATCGAGAACAGCGATGAAAACATTCGTCTTTCCGAGCATGTCAGCGCTGCTTTTGACAAACTTCACCGCTTTATGTTTGAGAAGGTATATACCAACCCAATCTGCAAAGGGGAAGAAAGCAAAGCAATAGAGCTCGTACAAATGCTGTTTCAGCATTATTGCAAGCATCCGGACGAAATGCCTTTATTTTATGCGGATATTGCCCGCGCAGAAGGCGCTGAAAGAGGCGCCTGCGATTATATCGCAGGCATGTCGGATCGTTTTGCAAAAAATGCCTATATGAATATTTTTGTTCCTAAATCATGGGAAGAATAACGAAAAAGGGGAGGAGTCGATATGCGCTTCAGTGAAGCATTTTTAGATGAATTACGTTCTAAAAATGACATTGAAACGGTTGTTTCCTCCTACGTTCAGCTCCGCCGCAGCGGCAGGCTTCTTTCCGGGTTGTGCCCCTTCCATGGGGAAAAAACACCTTCATTTTATATCTACCCGGAAACCCAATCCTACTACTGTTTTGGCTGCGGTGCGGGCGGCGATGTAATCACATTTATTCGAACGGCGGAAAATCTCAGCTACGCGGATGCAGTACAGCTGTTGGCAAACCGTGCCGGCATGGCAATGCCTGAGGATCAGGTGGACGACGGAACAGTGGCTCTGAGAAAGCGATGTTATGCCGCGAACCGGGAGGCAGCGAAATTCTTCCATACTCAACTGCATTCCGACATGGGGAAAGAGGGGCTTGCATACTTTCTTTCCCGCGGACTGCAGCCGGCTACGATTCGCCATTTCGGACTGGGATTTGCACCAAATGAATGGACGGCACTGACCAAGCACTTACGGTCTCTTGGTTTTCGGGATGATGAATTGATCCAGTTCAATTTAGCCCGGAAATCAAAAAATGGCGGGGCATACGACGCGTTCCGCAATCGTGTAATTTTTCCTATCATCGATCTGCAAGGCAATGTTGTCGCCTTCGGCGGACGGGTTTTGGACGATACAAAGCCAAAATATTTGAACTCCTCCGATACCATTGCCTATAAAAAAAGCCGCGGTGTTTTTGCCCTAAATTTCGCTAAAAATTCCGATGAAAAAGAATTGATCCTCTGCGAAGGATATATGGATGTTATCGCGCTGCACCAGGCGGGCTTTACCAATGCGGTTGCCGGCTTGGGTACGGCATTGACAGAAGAGCAGGCGCTGCTGCTTTCCCGTTACGCGCAGCAAGTCAATATTTGCTATGATTCTGATGAAGCCGGCAGAAAAGCAGCAGAGAAGGCAGTTCGTGTTTTTTCAAAAATCAATGTAAAAATTAAAGTATTACAGCTGTCCGGCGGAAAAGATCCGGATGAAATCATCAAAAATCACGGGCCGGAAAAAATGCGCGCCATTCTGTCAGGCGCGATGAACGATACTGAGTTTCAATTAAGCCGCGCAAAAGAAAACTTAAGCTTGGAAACTGAAGACGACAAATTGTCCTACGCCAATGAAGCGGTCAAAATTCTCGCGTCGGTTCCCAATCCCATTGAACGAGATCTGTACGCATCTAAAATATCCGAGGAAACCGGCGTAGCAAAACCGACGATTCTGGCACAAATCGATCGACAGCGGCGGAATCATCAAAAAAATAAACAAAAAGAGCAATTTCTCTCTATTGAAAAAGAAATGAGTTCTTTCGCAAAAAGTGAATTTTATCCACCCGGTACGCCGGTCCGCACGCGCAAAGCGGAGGAACAGCTGCTTGCATCTCTTTTTCATAGTCCGGATTTTTTGCAAGTTGCCTGCGCAGATTTACAGGGCACAGATTTTTCATCGCAAACCAACCGCACCATCTTTGAGAGATTGACCGCTTTGATTGCGCAATCGCACCATCCATCCATCCATGATTTCAATGATTGCCTAACTCCATCGGAAATGGGGCACCTGTCTAAAATTCTTTCTTCTTCTGAAAAGCTGGGCAATTCGCCGAAGGAATGCCGGGATTGCGTTTGCGTTATTAAAGAATCCCCGTCTTCTATCCCCCCGACGGGAGCCGGTCATCTCAGTGACGATGAGTTTTTAAAACTTTTTCATAAATAAATCATTTTATTAAAATACCCGGCGGATTTTTGCCGCCGAAAATGGAGTGGGAAATAATGGAAAACACAGAAAAAAAAGGCAATAATTTGCAACAGTTAATCGACAAAGGGAAGGCTGCCGGTGGCAAGCTGACCACCCAAGATATCGATACCGTTATTTTAGAAACGGAATTCGACATCGAAGAATTGGACAAACTCTATGAAACGCTGGAGCAGAACGGCATTGAAATCATTGATGATATGACGGACGCCACGCTGGAAAGCATCAATTTTGACGGGGATATTCCCAAAGATTATGTGGAAGACGATTCGTCCGACAGCAAAAATATGCCGATTGATGACCCGGTCAAGGTCTATCTGAAAGAAATCGGCAAGGTCCCGCTTTTGACACCGGAAGAGGAAATCGAACTGGCAATCAGGATTCGGGATGATAACGACCCTGCTGCAAAAAAAAGACTGGAAGAAGCCAATTTACGTCTTGTCGTCAGCATTGCCAAGCGTTACGGCGGCAGAGGGATGAGCTTTTTGGATCTGATCCAGGAAGGCAATCTCGGCTTGATTAAAGCTGTTGAAAAATTTGATTATACGAAAGGCTTCAAATTTTCAACCTATGCCACCTGGTGGATCCGGCAGGCGATCACCCGCGCCATCGCTGACCAGGCGAGAACCATTCGTATCCCCGTCCACATGGTGGAAACCATCAATAAAGTCAAAAAAACAAACAGTCTTCTGCTTCACAAAAACGGAAAAGATCCAACAGCGGAAGAAATCGCGGAAGAAATTGATATGCCGGTCGAAAAGGTTCGAGAGATTCTGCGCGTCGCACAGGAGCCGGTATCGCTCGAAACTCCCATCGGTGAAGAGGAAGACAGCCATCTTGGTGATTTCATCCCGGACGAAGAGGCGCTGGCGCCGGTCGACGCAGCCTCACAGCTTTTGCTGAAAGAGGCGATTCATTCCGTCTTAAAAACCCTGACGCCGCGAGAAGCGAAAGTGCTTTACCTCCGTTTTGGCTTAGAGGATGGTCATCCGCGTACTCTGGAAGAAGTTGGCAAGGAATTTAATGTTACGCGCGAGCGAATCCGTCAAATCGAAGCTAAGGCGCTTCGCAAGCTTCGTCATCCGCAGCGCAGCAAACGCTTAAAAGATTTTTTAGATTGAGGTTTTTTATGATTCGCAAGCTTTGTCCGTCTGACCATGAGGAATATCTGCAAATGGCAGACGCATTTTATTCTTCTCCCGCCGTATGCCACGCTGTTCCGACAGATTTTTTTGAAAAGACCTTTTCCGAACTCATGGCGTCCGATGTATATACTGAGTGCTTTGTACATACAAAGCAGAAAAAAATTGACGGCTATGCCCTGGTTGTCAAAACATTCTCCCAAGAAGCCGGCGGATTATGTATTTGGATTGACGAACTCTATGTCTGTCCGCAAGCAAGAGGACAGGGAATCGGCAGGGAACTTTTGACCTTTATTCAGCAGAAGTACCCAAACGCTGCCCGGTTTCGCTTGGAAGTAACGCCGGAAAACACCGGAGCCATCTCCTTATACCGACGACTGGGATTTACCACTCTCACTTATTCGCAAATGATCAAGGACCAAAAAAAATGAAATTCAAAAACTGCCTGCTTGCTAGCGATTACGATGGTACTCTTTATGCTGATGATGGTAAGATTCAACCTGAAGTACTAAGTGCCATTGCCTATTTTCAAAATAACGGCGGAACTTTTACTGTATGCACCGGACGGGTCGCAAAAGGCTTTCATGCCTATGACCCGTCCTATATCAACGCACCGGTGCTTTTAGCTAACGGCGCTGCTGCCTATGACTATGAAAAAGAGCAATATGTTTTCTTGCATGGCATTGGCTTTGAAGGCATCGGTGCGATTCACGCTCTGATGCGTGAATTTCCAAATTTATCCATAGAATTATATGGCATAAACGAAGTGAGTGCTATACACATCAGTCAGAACACCATGCATCATTTTGCTTCACAGGACTTTATTTTTCAGCGAATCCAGGGACCGGAACAAGCTCATCTGCCATGGTGCAAAGTCATGATTGACGCCTGTGAGCAATCCGGCGCGGTCCAGGAATTTTTAGCAGAACATTTTTCTGATCCAACCTTTCTTCCGACTAAGGGTAATTTTGTAGAAATCTTAAAAAAGGGCGCAAATAAAGGATCAGGATTGCTCCGGCTGGCAGATTCTCTGCATATTCCTCATGACCGTGTTTTTGCGGTTGGTGATGGGTATAACGATGTTGATATGCTGAAAGTGGCAAAAATTGGTTTCGTCCCTGAAAATGGTTCCAATGAGGCATTGGCAGCCGCCGATTATGTAGTGCGATCCAACAATGACGGAGCAGTTGCTCATGTTATTGAAATCTTAGATCAGGTTATTTCAAAATGAATCAAAAAATTCTACTTCGCGCAAAATCGTTATTACATCATACAACCCCTCTTGCCCGGGACTGCGGCAGACTTTGCGGACACCGTTGCTGTCACGGTTCAGATGACACCGGCATGGAACTATTACCCGGGGAATATGAAGCGGACCGACTCTGGCTCTATGGCGAAATGCGGGATCATATTTTTATTTGTAAAGGTCGCTGTGAAAGAAGCCACCGTCCATATGCTTGCATGATTTTTCCACTGTTTCCGCTGCTGTCGCAAAAGGAAAATGGAAATATAGCGATTCGCGCACAGCTGGATATCCGAGCTTCCTCGCTTTGTCCGCTAACAAATAATCAGTTGCGCGCGGATTTTATACGCGCTGTTCGCCGCAGCGCTTTGATACTGTCAGAAGATCCGGAATATCGTTCTTATCTATTTCAATTGTCTACAGATATCCAGGATGCACAATATCTAAAAGAACTCATATATTAAGTGATATATAAATATAATTAATATATAGCATTATTTGATAAATATAAAACGACCATGAGACAGCAAGAGTCTCATGGTCGTTTTGCTTCTCTATAAAGGGGGACTTATGCGAAACCGCGTATTTCCTTCAACTGGCGATAATTGATCAGCTCGACGCCAATCGAGCGGAAAAATTCATGAGTTTTCGGATCGCGGAACAACTGATATTCCCAGACTCTGTGCTGCCAGGAGGCCGTAATCGCCTTTAATTCCTCGCTTTCCACAGCAGGGTGAATATAGGTTTCCGTCACAGCATCCTCAGCAAAGGAGCGGTACAATTCAAAAATATATTCCCGATAATTTTCAAAACTTTCTTTCTGCGGACCAGCCCAATCCCCAGGCATTAGGAAATCCGGTGTTGCTACTTTCTTTTCTGTTGTGTACTTTTCAAATTGCGCGAATAAGCCTAACACCAATTGTTTGTCGATTTTAATACCAAGCATCTGGTTGTTGAATTGCGCATCCGTAAAACGAGCCGGCAACCGGAAGGGAAGACCATATTCGCTCGCCAAATCGATCACTAACTGCAGCAGGGACAATCTGCCGGTTTCAATCCCGTAAAGTGAGCCCATATGATTATCCAAATGGGACGGATTTAGCCCAAGCTTTTTGCACTTCTCGATTTGTGCTCTACACTCACTGACAATTTCCTCATCCGCCGCATTTTTTTCAAACTCATCACTTTCATGGAAAAAATATCCTTCTGCATCGCGCAGCGAATCGGTCTGCTTGCAATTGACCGGTCCCCAGCGATAGTTTTTCCATTCGCTGGTTGTAGTCAGATGGACGCCAATGGCATACTCCGGGTGCGCAGCAGCAAAAGCAATGGCTTCTTTACACCAAGAACACGGCGCCATGATGGTAGAAGAGGAAATCCCGCCGCACTGGAACAGCTCCTCCGTCGCCACATTGTGGCTGTGACACATGCCGAAATCATCGGCGTTGATAATAACATACTTTTTTCCCATATTCCTCAAACTCCTAATATTTATTCCCAGTTTTTACAAACGTCAATCCAACCGATGGCTGCGGACGCTGCTTCAAGCTCCGGGATTGTTAATTTCACCGCGCTGCTGGCGCTGCCGCAAGCCGGATACACAATGTCGAAACGCTTCAGCGAAACATCTAAATAAACCTTTACGCCCTCCTTAATTCCAAAGGGACAGACACCGCCAACCGCATGACCGATCATTTCTTCCACCTCGGTCGGCGTTAGCATTTTCGCTTTTGTGTGAAATTGCGCTTTGAATTTTGGATTGTCCACCTTTGCATCGCCGGCAGCAACGATCAGAACTGCCGTCCCGTCAACATTAAATGTCAAACTTTTCGCAATGTGTTTTTCTTCGCATCCAAGCGCCTCGGCAGCTAACGCAACCGTTGCGCTGGAAACGTCAAACGTTCGAATACGATCTGCTAAATTCAATTTTTCTAAATGTTTTTTTGCCTGCTCAAATGCCATATCGGTTCCTCTGTTTGTTAATATTTTTCCATTTCATCCACGTTGAGAACAAAAACTGTTGCGCCGCCGACCGTCACTTCGTCGCCGGGCAGAACATCATTAGCCAACCCTCTGCCATAAGTAGAGGTCGTGGTGCTGACACGCTTTCTGGTATTGGAAAACTCGGAAATGATCTGTTTGATGCGCGGTACATCTTTATCCTCTGCACCAATTAAAAAGGTCGTGTTGCCGACCATCAGAAAGCCGCCGGTCGTGGACAATTTAGTTACGCTGTATTTTTCTCTCGTCAAAGCGGACGCAACTACCGCACTGTCATCATTGTTTACGATTGCAATAATCAATTTCATGAAAATATCCTCCTTACAGACTCGGCATAATCATCTTTTTGCTTTTTTTATCCAGCTTATTGACATCCGGGATTTCATATCGGTTATCATCTGCATCTTTGATTAAAACACGACCGTCATAAAGCGGTTTCACGGCGGTCAGATGGTTACGGATCTCAAACGTAAAGATTCCTCGGTCGGTTTCCGCTGTCCACATCCAGATGCCGAACTTATCGCTCATTTTAATAAAGCGTTTGATTTTTGGCATCATATAATATTCGTCCAGTGCTGACTGTACGGTAGCTCGCTCTTTTTCCGGCAAGGTCGCCATGTTTCGGATAATGGCAACATCTTTTCCTTCGGCATCGAGCAAAGCAATATACCGATCCTTGCCGCTAACCGGGAACATCCGGTGTGGTTCCAACGCTTCATAGGATTCACCGTTAAAAAATTCCGTATCCAAGAAAATTCCGTCATTGATGGTAAAGCGGACTTCCGGACCATCAAGATAACGCGGCATCGAGGCTCCCTCCCATCATTCAAAGTTTTCAGCTTGCTTCTGGCTGATCAATTTGTCGCTCATTGACTGGATTTGGACCAGTTTATAGTATTTACCCTTCTTTGCCAGCAGCTCCTCCGGCGGACCAAACTCAATGATCTCACCCTTATCCACCACAATGATTTTATTGGCTTTGCGCAGCGTGGAAAGACGATGGGCAATCATCAAAGTTGTTCTGCCGCGAATAAGGCGCTCGATCGCAGCCTGAATCAAATGCTCTGTTTCCGAGTCAACCGCCGCAGTCGCTTCATCAAAAATCAAAATATTTGGGTTCTTCATCACCGCGCGCGCGATAGATACGCGTTGTCGTTCGCCGCCGGATAAGCCTACACCCCGTTCTCCGAGCATCGTATCATACGCATCCGGCAGCTTGGTGATAAAGGGATGGGCATTGGCGACCTCCGCCGCATACATAACCTGCTCGACATGCGCATTTGGCGTGCCGTAAGCAATGTTATTGAAGACCGTATCGCGGAACATCTGCGGATCCTGCTGAACAAAACCAATCTGCGAGCGATAATAGCTCATGTCAATATCCTTAATATTGATACCGTCAATCAGAATATCGCCTTCATAATTGTCATAGTACCGCATAATCAGATTGATCAGGGTGGATTTGCCGGAGCCAGTCGTACCTACAATACCGACAATGTCGCCTGGTTCAATGACAAGATTGATGTTACTCAACACTTTTTTAGAGCGGTCAAAGGAGAAATTCACATTCCGGAACTCAATCCTGCCTTGCAGCCGTTCAGGCACCTTACCCTTGCCGAAGTCGTGTTCCGGCTCGGCATCCAGAATATCCAGAATCTTCTCCGCAGATGCCAGCGTATTTTGGTAGGAGTCGCTAAGATTGGCAAAGAAGTTGACCGGGTCATAAAACATGCTGGCATAGGAAACGAAAGAAACCAGCATACCGAGGGTCAGATCGCCGCTGCCGGTAATGATCTGGCTTCCGCCGACAGCGTATATAATGACAGAGCCGCAGGTCACTAAAAAAGTCATAATATTCGGAAAGATATTCGCCGTTACCGCTGCCTTACGGTCTTCCTTCATCCAGTCGTCACAATACCGGGAGAATTTGTCGGTTGTTTCTTTCTCATTTGTAAACGCCTTAACAACACGCACTCCGGGGATGGTATCCGCCAGCAGGGTAGAGATTGCCGAGCTTTTTCTCCAAAGACGGCGATATTTCGGCGCGATACGCGTCCCGAAGAACTTACCGGTCAGGATTACCAGCGGGATTGGAACAAAGGAAAACAGAGTCAGCTTCCAATCCATGGAAAACATAATGACAGCCAGACCTATCAACAGGAAGAACTTAACAACCGCTTCCTGGGAAATGCGCAAAACAAAATTCTGAATCGTTCCGGTATCGGAATTCACACGGTTGATCACCGAGCCGGTTGATGTTTTATCGTAAAAACTCAGCGGCAAATACTGCGCTTTTGCGTAAATATCCTTTTTCAGATTGATAACAATCTGATCTCCGGTATATCGCAGAATATAACCGCGCAGCGCAGAAACGGTATACTGGACAATATATACGCAGATCAGCGTAACCAAAACCGAAATCAGCCGCTGCATGGCGATTTCCACCCCTTGGGAGGCGCTCGGGATGACATCGTCTACCATAATCCGGGTTATGTATGGCGGGACTAAAGACATTATAGTTGTGATTATTGAGAGAATCACACAAAGAAGAAGCTTCCACTTCTGCGGAACAATATACCTTGTAAATTTGGAAAACAGGTTCTTTTTACTGGCGCAATTGATACATTCCGCTTCAGGATTCGGCAATTTCCTGCCGCAGCGCGGACAAAAACTGCGCTGCTTATTATAGGTCGCGTGAACCATTTCCACAAGGTCATCGTTAAAACCATGCTCTATCACACCATTGACATATAATGCCGCCGCATCGCCGATATCCGCCGCTGAATAAGTAAAGCGCAAAAGGTTCAACCGTTTATTGTCAACGGTTACTGCCTTGAATAATGCGTTGCCATACATCCTTTTGACATGAACTTCGCGCAGTGCTTCAATTTTTACCGCAATATACTTTTCCCTGTGTTTTTCATCAAAAGCAAAAATTGTATCACGTGTAAAAAACATCACCGAGTCATTATATCGACCGGACAAATCCAGATCTCCGACAAGAGCAAACAGAGGCGTTTGCCCTTTCATTACCGTTTCCGCCAGCACACGGAATTTTTCAGGGATCGGATGGTTTGTAATCACGTTCATAAAATCACCCTGCCTTTGCAACCAAGCAACCGTCAATCAGGTTTCCTCTGTTTAACCTAATAGTATAGTGAACCGCAAGGCAAAGTCAAGACTTTTTATAAAAAGATGAAAATTTTTTGAATGATCGGAAGCGAACTACATCAAAATGCATGTTTTTGTTCAGGATCGAAGACACTTTGCGCATAACGAACCGATGCCATCGCGTCTTTTCCGTAAAAATCCGCTCCGATTTTATCCGCATAATCTTGAGTTAAAACAGCACCGCCGACCATAACGCGGCATTCGGGTAATTCAGTTTTCAAAAGGCGAATGGTTTGCTCCATATAGGGGACCGTCGTTGTCATCAACGCGCTTAAACCAACAAGGGGATAATTGCCGTCTTTCGCTGCACGGACGATTGTCTCCGGCGACACATCCTTGCCCAGATCCAGGACTTCAAATCCGTAATTTTCCAGCAGAGTACAAACAATATTCTTTCCGATATCATGAATGTCATTTTTTACGGTGGCAATCAAAATTTTTCCTTTTCCACCTGCAGCTCCCTTTGGCATGTTTTTCTTCAAAACATCAAAAACCTGCTTTGCCGCATCCGCGCAGGCAAGCAGCTGCGGTAAAAACAGCGTTTTTTCTTCAAAGCTTTTTCCGGCAGCATTCAAAGCGGGAATGATCTGTCCGTCAATAATTGCGAGGGCGTCATTTGATTGGCAGGCTTCCTTCGCGCGTAAAGCAGCTTCCTCTTTTAATCCTTTTATTATGCAATCATAAATACTGTTCTGCGCAAACGTCCGGGCGCCTGCATCGACGCTTTCCGCTTGCTTGTCTGCCGACGATTTGATATATCCGGCGCAGGACGGATCAAAACCAGCCAAAGCCAAAAAAGCACGATAAGCCGTCATCAGCCGCTCACTGTTCGGATTGATAATGCCGGCACTCAAACCGCTATACATTGCAAGGACAAAAAATTCAGATGTAATCTGTTCGCGCCTCGGAAGTCCAAAGGAAACATTGGATACACCGAGAACGGTTTTGACCTGCAATTCTTCCGTTAACATTCGGACGGTCTGCAAAGTCGTCATAGCGGCTTTTTCATCGGTGCTAACCGTCATGGCAAGCGCATCAAAAATCAAATTTTTTTTCTCAATCCCATATTCTGCGGCGACTTGAATCATTTTGCGCGCAATTGCAAGGCGCGCCTGAGGAGTGTCTGGAATTCCGTTTTCATCCAGCAACAGGCAAACCGTCACCCCGCCGTATTTTTTGGCAAGCGGAAAAACTGTCCGCATACTTTCTTCCTTACCGCTGGCAGAATTGATCATTGGCTTGCCATTGTATAACCGCAGCGCCTTCTCTAAAGCAGCCGCATCTGCCGTATCAAGCTGCAGCGGCAAATCCGTCACACCTTGCAGCATAAGCATCGCTTCGGAAAGCAGCTTCGTTTCATCAATTTCAGGCAGACCGACATTGACATCCAAAACCTGCGCGCCCGCTTCCACTTGCCGGATTCCCTCGCTTAAAATATAATTCATATCATGAGCGATCAGCGCTTCTTTCAGCCGTTTTTTTCCAGTCGGGTTGATTCTTTCGCCAATCAGAACAGGTGCCCCATCAAAAACAACAGTATTCGCAAAGGAAGCCACAGCGGTAATCGGCTGCACATTTCGCTGAGCAAGCGGCAACGCCCGGCAAGCAGCGATTTCTGCCGCAATATAATCCGGCGTTGTGCCGCAGCAGCCACCGATCATGACCGCACCGGCAGCAACCAACTTTTGCATTTGCTGGGCAAATTCTTCCGGCTCAATTGTATAAACCGTCTGCCCGTTAACCACCTCCGGCAAACCGGCATTCGGATTCGCAATCAGCGGCAGATTGGTATAACGCGACATTTCTTCCAAAATCGGCAGCATCTGCTGCGGTCCAAACCCGCAATTTAAGCCAATCGCGTCCGCACCAAGACCTTCCAGCGTAACTGCAGCGGTTTTTGCGTCAGCGCCGGTCAAAAGCCGACCGTTGTCGCTGAATATCATGGTAACTGCGACAGGCAAATCGCAATTCTCCTTCGCTGCAAGAAGCGCGGCTTTGATTTCATATAAATCACCCATGGTCTCCAGCAGAACCAGATCAGCCAAATCTTTACCCGCCAGAATTTGCTGCCGATATAAAGCATAGGCATCCTCAAAAGCCAAATCGCCCATCGGCTTCAGTAATTTTCCGGTGGGACCGAGATCCAATGCAACCGCAGCCCCGAATCTGTCCGCCTCCTCACGGGCAATGGACAGTCCCGCGCGGATGACCGTTTCCGGCGTATGAAATTTTAAGCTGTTGGCGCCAAAGGTGTTGGATTTGATGATATTCGCGCCCGCCCGCAGATAGGCGGAATGGATCGAGCGAATGAGCTCCGGATTGGTAATATTCAACTGTTCCGGCAGTTCGCCGCTTTTTAATCCATTTTTCTGCAGCATGGTGCCCATAGCACCATCAAAAAAAATCAGTTTTTTCCCCACTTCGGGAATACATCTATTCATTGGTCAACCCTTCTTTACTCCCACAAAAGCAGTCACCGATTTTGTAGGAATCATTAAGCATGAATCGGTCAGAAAAATGCCGATTCGCTTTGTAATATCCAACATGGAAAATATCTTTTTTTGATCCGTCAACGGAAAGCCAGGGTATCCGGGACTGAAACGCTTTTGCAAAGCATAACCCGGCATTGAATTCTGAATTTCCTTTTCGGTTAAATCACAAAAATCTTCGCAATAATCCGCAAATACAGCCTGTAAAACCACTGCAAATGCCGGTTCGCTGACACTATAAGAACGCAGCAGCCGGTCGCAGGGCTCGCCAAGCGTCACAGCAAGAATCGCACAAAACTCACAGCAGGAAAGCTTGCTTATAATTTTTTCTCCTTCAAAAAACATCTCGCCGATTTGTACGCCGGTTTCTCTTGCAACACAAGGGAAGACTTTAAACATTCGTTTCGGCTGTGCTGTCTCTTTTGCCAGCTGTATGCCCCGCGCAATCATTTCAGTTGTTCGTGGATCCGGCTCTCCGGCGATGCGCAGATATCGCAAAATTTGCCGTTGCGTCATTTTAAAATCTCCGACAAATTGGCTTTCAGAGCAGAGGAGACCTGCGGCTTATTCATCGTGTATACGTGGACATTCTGTACGCCATTAGCATAAAGATCAATGATCTGTTCGGTCGCATAGGCAATACCTGCTTGTTGCATGGCAGCAGGGTCATCGCCAAATTTTTCCACAATCGCACGGAAGCGGGGCGGAACCGCCGTGCCGCTCAGATTCATAACCCGTTTAATTTGCGATGCTGCTGTGATTGGCATAATTCCTGCAATGACCGGCGTATTGATCTGCTTTTGATAGAGCTTGTTCAGGAAACAATAAAAAACATTATTATCAAAAAACATCTGCGTCGTAAAAAAGTCCACACCACTCTCTTCCTTAACTTTCAGCATATCCATATCCCGCTCCAGGCTCGGTGCTTCAGGATGTCCTTCCGGGTAGCAGGCACCGCCAACGCAAAAATCGCCGCGCTGCTTAATAAAGCGCACCAGATCCGACGCGTGGAGAAAATCCTTTGGATATGGATTGTCCGTCGGTACATCACCACGCAGCGCTAAAATATTGGTCACAGAATCCTGATGCAGTGCATTCAACAACTCTTCCGCCTGCGCACGGCTGGCGCCGACGCAAGTCAGGTGCGCCAGAGCAGTCACCTTGCATTTGTTTTGAATATGTCCGGCGATTTTTTTCGTATATGCTTTTGTGCCACCCGCCGCACCGTAGGTAACGCTGATAAACGACGGCTGTAAAAGCGCCATCTGATCCACCACACGAAGCGTATCGTCGATTTTCAACCATTCTTTCGGCGGAAAGACCTCCAGAGATAAATTCAATTTTCCGTTATGGAGGATCTCTTTGATTTTCATATTCAGCCCATCCTTCAATTGATCTGACATAATATTACTTATAGTTTATATCAAAAGCGATCTGATTGCAAGTCAATTACAGCCGCTCTCTGTTTTTTTCTTGCAAATCCAGCGAAAATATGGTAATATTTCATAAAAAGGAGGCAATACTATGATACACACCATAGAAAACAAGTATCTTCGCGTCCGCGTGAAGGAATTTGGTGCAGAATTAAATAGCTTGTATAACAAAAGCAACCATACAGAATATCTTTGGCAAGGTGACCCCGACATTTGGAGCGGACAATCCCCGGTGCTCTTCCCGATTATCGGCAGACTAAAAAACGATCTATATACCGTGGGCGGCAAAGAATATTCCATGCCCAAACACGGTCTTGCCAGAAAGCGACCCTTTACTCTGACACAACATACCGATACTTCTTTCACCTTCACCCAAACAGAAGATGAAGAGACCTTGCAGAAATATCCGTTCCGGTATCGACTATCGCTGAGCTTTTTCATCGAAGAAAAAAAATTGACGGTCGAGCATCAGGTGGAAAATACCAATGAATGCGAAATGTATTTTTCTATTGGCGCTCACCCGGCTTTTAACTGTCAAATCGGCGATATCATCTCCTTTGAAAAGAATGAAACTTTGCAAACGCAAATGCTCGACCTGACCGAATCCCTCCGCCTTTCAGAAACCAAGCCAATTCTGAACAACGAAAAGAACATTATTATCACCGAGCATACCTTTGACCAGGATGCGCTTATTTTTACCGGTTATCGGTCAAAAAGCGTCATTCTTCATGCAGACGGCGGCGCCCGCGATATCCATTTTACTTTTGAATCGCCCTATCTTGGAATATGGGCGAAACCAGGCGCTCCCTATGTCTGTTTGGAACCCTGGTGCGGCGTCAATGATTCAACGACTTCAAACGGCATTTTCGAGCACAAAGAAGGCATTATCTCTCTAGCACCGGGAAAAACTTATACCATGCGCTGGACTGCTGAGCTGTAACACCCCATGATTTTTCTGTTGACAAGAGAAAAGGAAATCGTTAAAATAACCTTGTAAGAATACAGATAAGGAGACCTCCCATGGCAGACGAATTTGATTACACGCCAGATCTGATCCATGTATCGGATGACGATGGCAAAGAATATATATTTGAGATTTTGGATCGTGTGGAAACCGATGACGGAAGATATGTAGCCGTTATTGAGTATTATGAGGACCCCAAGGAGCAATTGGAAGATGATGGGGAAGTCATTATACTGAAAGTAACCGAAGAAAACGGCGACTCCTACCTCTCGCAGATTGAAAGCGAAGAGGAATACGAGCAAATCGCTGAAATCTTTGACGAGCGACTTAGTGAGCTGTTTGACGAAGATGGCGCGAACGCTGCCGAAGACGAATAAATAAACGCATATAAAGATTCCCTGCTGGATACGATAGATCAGTCAATATAACCCAACACACATCATTTTGGTGATTCTCTCCGTCGTAGGATTGCAGACCTCCCGGCTTACCCTTGCGGCAGGTTGGACGAAGGGAGCGTGAAAGCGATGGGAAATTACCGTTACCTGCATAAGAGCAGGTTATCATTCGCTGGTCGTCGGTTTGGCGGGGCTTTTTTTGTTTGCACACGTGCAATATGTATAAATTTTAAAAAAGCCTTGCTATTTTTTTATAAATATGTTAAGCTATAAACACATGTAAAAGGAGGCTGATTTCATGAAATCGTATAAAAAAGCGCTTGCGATTTTTCTTGCGGTATTGTTAACTTTGGTTCCATGCTCTGTCGGCGCCGCTGCGGCAGTCGATAAGGATTATACCATCACCAATCCCTATGAAGATGTCGATTGGCAGAATTGGGAGCAATACAAAGCGGATCTTCATTGTCACACCAATGTTTCTGATGGTGAGAATTCTGTCCGCGAAATGATTCAGATGCACTATGATTTGGACTATGATTTTCTTGCCATAACCGATCACAGCACCGTCTGCTACAGCTGGACAGACGTGCAGTATGTACCGGCGATTCGTGCGGCAATGAGTCTTCGTACCGGCACGAATATCCTTCTGGCGCCGGAAGGACTGACGGAAGAGGAATATCAGGAAGTCACAACGCCGGGGAAGGACGGCAAAGCCATGCTGCAAGTGCCTTTCGGCAATGAGCAAAACGGCGGTTCTTTCAATAACACGCATGTTAATTCCTGGTTCGCGGACTATGGCAACGGCGTTTTAGGCGCGACCAGCGATTACGAAACATCTATCCGCAATGTAGATAAACTTGGCGGTCTGTCTGTGATCAACCATCCCGGCGAATATACCGGCGCCCGCGACGAAGATGATCCGGACAAGGCCTATGATGAAAGTTATTCATACTACATCAATAAATTTGCTAATCTTCTGGAACAATATCCCTCCTGTCTCGGTATCGACATCAACAGCAAGACCGACGGCAGAACAAAAAATGACCGTAAACTCTGGGATATTTTACTGCAAAAGGTAATTCCCACAGGCAGAACTGTCAAGGCAATTGCCTCCAGTGACGCCCATAGGGAAAGCGCTGTTGATTCCGGCTGGACGGTCCATCCGCTGCCGGAGCAGAGCGTTGACGCCCTTCGCACCTCACTGGAAACCGGCGCCTTCTTTGCCGCCAGTCATTACATTAAGAACACCAAAGAGCTGGCTATTTTAAGCACTGAGATTGGAGAAGATCTCGGGACGGAATGGACCGCCGATTTTTCGCTGCCGACACCTGAAGTAAAGGGAATCCTTGTTGATGACGTGGAAGATACCATTTCCATTCAAGCAGACAACGCCCGTACGATCCATTGGATCGCTGACGGAGAAGTTATTGCTGTTGGAGATACCATTGATCTTGACGATTATTCCGATCAGATCGGCAGTTATGTCCGTGCGGAGATTTTCGGTGATGGCGGCATCCTATACACCCAGGCTTTTGTCTTGGATTATGACGGCGCGCCCGAGGCACAGGAGGAAAGCAGCTCCTTCTTTGATTTTGGCACAATTTTCCGCAAGCTTTATGAACTGATGATGATTTTCATCAACAGCAACAATGTTCTGAATGAACTTCAGGAATGGCTGTTCCGTTAAGTTGAGATAAGCCGCGCCGCCCGAATACAAACGATTCGGGCGGTTTTTACATGCAAAATTGAGGTGTTGTTTTATGACGTCAGAAGAGGAAAAAATCACAAAAGGAATTTTATTTTGTCCCTCCGACCCCGAATTGGTCGAAATCAAACGAAAGACCCACAATCTGAACGTGGATTATAATCAAACCTATGAGGAAGAAACAGAAAAACGCGAAGCGCTACTGCATAAAATCATCGGAAAAATGGGAAAAGATGTCCGCATTCAGGGACCGATCGCCTTTCATTACGGCAGGCATACGCAAATAGGAGATCATTTTTTTGCAAATTTCAATCTGACCATTCAGGATGACGCGCCAGTCCGAATTGGGAACCATTGCAATTTTGGACCGAATGTTACCATTGTCACACCTATCCATCCGATGGTTCCCTCCGAACGACGTGCTGTTCGCATGGCGAATGGGGAAGTCAAAGTGATGTGCTACGCCAAACCGGTTTTCATTGGAAATGATTGCTGGTTCGGCGCGTCGGTGACGGTATGTCCGGGGGTTACCATTGGCGATGGCTGTGTAATCGGCGCAGGCAGCGTTGTAACAAGGGATATCCCACCCAACAGCTTTGCCGCAGGCGTACCTTGCCGCGTCATTCGTGAAATCACTAAGAAAGATAGCCTCGCCAATCATCCGGAAATTTTAGCAGACAATCAACTGATAGAAATGTGATCTTCAAGGGATAGAATCAGTAGAAGCGGAAAAAGATAGAAAAACGCCGACGGATTTTGCGTTCAGAAATCCGTCGGCGTTTCTATTGCAAATTATTCGCGCCTTTCTTTTGTTTTGTTCCATAACGGAAAAGCGGTTTGATCCGCTTGCGTAATATTTCGCATCACTTTGCAAGGCACTCCAACGGCAACCACGCCGGACGGAATATCCCTTGTTACAACGCTGCCAGCACCAATCACTGTATTGTCACCGATCTGCACTCCGGCAAGAATCGTCGAACCGGCGCCAATCCACACATTGCTCCCGATTTTGACAGGCAAAGCAACTTCATATCCGGCTTTCCGCAGCTCCGGGTCAATAGCATGATTCGCCGTAGTGATACAGCAATTCGGTGCGATAAATACATGATCCCCCAAAGTAACCGGCGCGCCATCCGTAATAATCAGATTGTGATTGGAATAAAAATGATCGCCAATAGAAATATTATACCCATAATCGCAATAAAACGGAGGCGTAATGGTTACATCTTCCCCCATAGTTCCCAGCAAAGAAGACAAAATCTTTCGTTGCCCCTCCCGATCGACCGGCGAAAGCTGATTATATCGCCAACAGGCTTCCCGTCCGACATCCAAAACTTCCTGAATCTGTGGATTATAATTGGCTTCAAATAAGTATCCAATTGGATTTTCAATCCGCTCGCTCATGTTTTCTCATTTCCTCCTTTTTGCATCAAAAATCGCAAATTACAAATCAAAGACGCATTCGCCACCTGATCGGGAAAAGATGGTGATAAATTCTACACATTCGCTATTTTCAAAATCACCCCGCGTGGGCGGGGAAAAGAGACAAAAAGCAATTGCAGAAAATATTGAATTAGGATCACCCCCGCGTGGGCGGGGAAAAGCACATCTTCCTGGGTTCTTATTTCGGTGTCAAGGGATCACCCCCGCGTGGGCGGGGAAAAGGACCTTGGAAAGGAGAAATGCACAGAATGGACAAGGATCACCCCCGCGTGGGCGGGGAAAAGCGACAAAGGCGACGAAATGGAAATCCGATTCTAGGATCACCCCCGCGTGGGCGGGGAAAAGAGATACGGTAGCTTTACAGAAGTGATCCCCGTGGGATCACCCCCGCGTGGGCGGGGAAAAGTGGATAGACAAGAAATAGTCCGCTCCCCAAGCAGGATCACCCCCGCGTGGGCGGGGAAAAGTTAATTAAAGGCGTGATTGCCGAAGATATAATAGGATCACCCCCGCGTGGGCGGGGAAAAGCTATCCAGTCCGCCCGCAGATACGCCGCGCGGAGGATCACCCCCGCGTGGGCGGGGAAAAGTTGTTGTTCCTGTCACGGTGGCTTCAATAGGTGGGATCACCCCCGCGTGGGCGGGGAAAAGTATGCAAGATGTAAATCCGAATGGATGATGATAGGATCACCCCCGCGTGGGCGGGGAAAAGCGGCACATTAAGTCGGTG
>CASFQZ010000059.1 GCA_949296825.1 uncultured Eubacteriales bacterium | reverse complement strand
CGGCGAAGGCTTGTTGGAGTTCGATTTAAAAAAAGGCGTCATCCTGCGGGATGAATGAGAACAAACGGAGAAATGACCATGAAGTTTGAATTGCTGGCAAGTCCGATTCGTATCGGGACGTGCGAAATCAAAAACCGTGTGGTGCTGCCGCCGATGCATCTGGGGTTTGCCAATATGGACGGTACCCCCAGCGAACGGCTGACGCGCTATTATGAGCGGCGCGCCGAGGGCGGCGCCGGGTTGCTGATTACGGAAATCACCCGGGTGGACGACAGGACCGGCGCTTCCACCTTCACCCAGCTGGCGGCAAGCCATGACTATCACATCGCGCCGATGCGCGCCTTTGTCGATCGCATTCATCGCCATGGGGCAAAGCTCTTTGTACAGCTGCACCATCCGGGGCGCCAAAACGTCGGGTTGATGATGGGTACCGTTCCTCTGAGCATGGAAGCGCAGAAGCTCACCAAAGGCGCTTACGGCAAGGCGTTGTTTTCGCTGACGCCGGCGGGGGGGCCCTTCCTGGTGGAGCATAAGCTTTTGCCGGCGGCGGCTGCACCCAGCAAATGCCCGCCGGCGCTGCTGTCCGGCGGCAGGGTGCGGGCATTGCGCAAAAAGGAAATTTCAGACTTGGAGCAATCCTTCATTGCCGCCGCTGAACGAATGCTGAAGGCTGGCGTGGACGGCGTGGAGCTGCACGCCGCCCACGGCTATCTGCTGCAGCAATTCCTCAGCCCCTATACCAACCGGCGCACCGATGAATATGGCGGCTCGTTGGAAAACCGGATGCGCTTCCTGTTAAATATCTTAAAAGGAATCAAAATTCATTGCGGTAAGGCGTTTCCGGTCATTGTGCGTCTGAGCGTAGACGAATGCTATGATACCATCGGACATCCCGAATGGGGCTATCACCTCGACGAGGGCGTGCGGATGGCGCAAATTCTGGAAGAAAACGGCGCGGACGCCATTGATGTTTCCTGCGGCGGCTACGATACCATTAACACCTGGATGGAGCCGGTCAGCTTCCAGCCGGGTTGGCGCAGCTATATGGCGAAGGCAGTCAAAGAGGCGGTCGGCATTCCGGTGCTGGCAGCCAACCTGATCCGTTCTCCCGCGCAGGCAGAAGCGCAGCTCGGCGACGGAACGCAGGATCTGGTCTGTTTGGGCAGACCGCAGATTGCCGATCCCGACTGGACCAAAAAAGCCCTTTGCGGCGGCACGATCAAGCGCTGTATCAATTGTCTGAATTGCTTTGAATCCATGGAAAAGAACGCCTATCGCGCCCGAAACGGGGAATGCTCGGTCAATCCTCTTCTGGGGCACGAGGGCGAGCTTTTGCCCGAAAACGGCAAGGGCAGAACGGTGGTCGTGGTTGGCGCCGGTCCCGCCGGTCTGATGGCGGCGGAGCTGCTGGCGCGCCGGGGCTTTTCCGTTACGATATTTGAGAAAAATGAGAAATGCGGCGGGCAGATTTTGCTGGCAGCCGCGCCGCCGGAAAAGGAAAAAACCGGTTGGATGATCGAGGATCTGGAAAAAACCGTTCGGGCGCTGGGCGTGACCATTTTGCTGAATACCCCCGCCGACGGAGAAAAAATCCGGATGCTTTCGCCGGAGGCAGTGATTGTTGCCGCCGGCAGCCATCCGGTGAAGCCGTCCTTTGCGGGAGATGCGGCGTCGGATTTTGTTGTCTGCGCCGAGGATATTTTAAGCGGCAAGGTTCAGCTAACGGGTGAAAAGGTCGTGCTGGCTGGCTCCGGCTTGACAGGACTGGAAACCGCTCAGGCGCTGACGGCAGCCTCCTGTCGGGTCACCATTGTGGAGATGGCAAAGGAGCTTGCCCCCGGTGCGTGGCTCCAGCACAAGATGGATATTTTGCCCAAGCTGGCGCAGGCGGGCGTTCGCTTCCGGGTCGGGCAGAGGCTTGCTTCGGTGCTGGACAGTCGCGTGGAAATCGAGGATGTCAAAACAAAAAAGCGCGATACGCTGGTCTGTGACCGGGTCGTGCTGGCGTTGGGCTCCCGACCCAACGCCCAGGTTGCCGAGCTGCTGCGCTGCGCGGGATTTTCGCCCCTTGTGATCGGCGACTGTGACCGGGTCGGCAATATTGCCGCCGCGACAAAAGCTGCCTATGAGGCGGTGCGCAGCATTCCATAATTGTTTTTAGCTTGTAAAAAATGAGGTGGTGTTATGGGCTTTTCCATAGAAAATCTGGCTGCTTCGGCTCTCCGGCGTATATCGCAGAAAAACAGCAGGACGGTGCGGCGTAAATTCGCCGCGCCAAAGCTCCCTGCGGCAGAGGTGAACCGCCTGACCGGGAAGGTCTGGATCTGCGGCGCCGCCGCCGAAAACGCCATGCCCCGCAGTGTTACGGATAAATTTTATGCCATTGCCGGTCATGGACCCGGCAGGCGGATCGAAGGGGTCCATGATCCTGTCACCGTTCGCGCCATGTGGCTGGGCTGCGGCGAGGGCGGTGTGCTGGTGGTCACGGCGGATATTATCGGTTTGACCAACCCTGACGTGCAGTCGTTCCGGCAGCGCATATTGCCGTTTTGTCATCAAATCGGCTGTGTCGCGGTTCATGTCTGTTGTTCTCACAGTCATGCGGGCTTTGATACGGTGGGGTACTGGGGTAAATTGCCAAAAACCGGCAGAGACCCGGAATATATGGAGCAGCTGTTTTCCTGTATGGAAGAGGTCTGCCGTAAGGCATATGAAAACCGCCGGGCGGGTACTCTGCTGGTGGGGGAGAGCCATGTCCCGGATGCGCAGCATATTCGCCGGCAGCCGAAGGTTGCCCATGACACGCTGACCCGCCTGCGTTTTCTGCCGAAGGATGGCGGTCGGGAGATATGGTTTTTGAATTTTGCCGCCCATCCCAATACGTTAGGCGGAGAAAATCGCCTGGTCAGCGCCGATTATCCCTATTATTTGCGAAAGACCATCCAGGAAGAGACGAACGCGGAAGTCCTCTTTGCCGTGGGCGCCATCGGCGCGGTGGATCCCGGGCTGTACAGCGACGACCGCCGGGAGCGCACGCGCCTGCAGGGGGAAGCGCTGGCAAGAGCGGCGCTTGCCATGGAAGAGGAAGAAACGCTGGCTCCGTCGCTTTCCTCCCTTTGCCAGCCCTTCTATTATCCGGTGGATAATTCCGTGCTGAACTTTCTTGCCATGCTCGGCGTGATGCCCTGTAATAAATACCCTTGCGAAACAGGCGAGCTGCAAATGGCACTTCGTTCGGAAATGAGCCTTTTGCGCCTGGGCAAACAGCAAATTCTCCTGCTGCCCGGCGAGCTGTTTCCGGCGCTGGCGTATGGCGGCTATCGGGATAAGAACCACAGCGCCGCCAATCGCCCCGCCGCCGATAATCCGGAACCGCTGACGGAGATGGCGGGCGATGAAAAACTGCTGATTTTCGGCGTAAGCAATGATATGACCGGCTATGTGGTGCCGCCCAATGAATTTGTTTTGCACCCGACCCAGCCTTATTTGAGTACCGCCGTGGACCGTTTCGGCGAAAAGCACTATCACGAGACCAACTCCCTCGGATTTTTATCCGCCGAAACCATCGCCGAAGTTTTCCGCGCTCTGCTGCGGCAAATGGATGCATAAAACAGCCATCCCGCCGCCCATATCGGGCGGCGGGATGGCTTTATTCTGAAACAATTTTATCACAAAGCTTCCCTCTATGGGGAAACGGCGAAACTGCCGCGCTTTTGCCGCGGAAAAGGGGAGTTGTGCTTCCCAGTCTTCAAGGACGATCGCAAAGCGTTCATCTGCGCGCGGGGGCAATCCGCCGATATGCGCTGAGATTACTTTACCATCAATTCGCAAACCAGGTCGGAAAATTCGGCGGGGTCGTCGAGGCTCATGCCTTCAATCAGGCGCGCCTGGGCATACAGGAGCTTTGCGTATTTGCCCAATGTTTCGTCGTCGGCGGTTTTAAGCTTTTCGGCGATGGGGTGGTCCTTGTTGATTTCCAGGGCAACCTTCGCCTTGACGGCGCTATTGCCGGGCATCTGACCGAGTACCTTTTCCATCTCCAGTGATACGCCGCCCTCGCTGGTCAGGCAGACCGGGTGGTTTTTCAGCTTGTCAGTAAAGCGCACCTCGCTGACGCCGTCGCCGATCGCGGTCTTCATGGTCTCAAACATGGCTTTGGCGTCTTTATTCTGCTGCTTGAGCGCTTCCTTCTCTTCGTCGGTTGAGAGGTCGGTCTCGTCGGCGCAGACATTGGCGAAGGGCTTGTCGGCGTAAGTCATCATCATTTTCAGGGCGAATTCATCCACCTGCTCGGTGCAGTACAAAATTTCGTATCCCCGGTCCTTGACTGCCTCTGCCTGGGGCAGCATATCGATTTTTTCCTTCGTCTCACCGCAGGCGTAATAGATGGCTTTCTGCGTCTCCGGCATCCGCGCGGCATATTCTTTCAGAGAGGTCAGCTTGCCATCGTGGGAGGAAACAAAGAGCAGTAGATCCTGCAAAACATCCTTATGGGCGCCGTAATCGTTGTACACGCCGAATTTGAGCTGCGTGCCGAAGGCTTCGTAGATTTTTTCGTAGGTTTCGCGGTCGTTCTCCAGCAGGTGCAGAAGCTCGGATTTGATTTTCTTTTCCAGAGTGCGGGCAATCAGGCGCAGCTGGTGATCGTGCTGGAGCATCTCGCGGGAGATGTTCAGCGAAAGATCCTCGCTGTCTACCAACCCTTTGACAAAGCTGAAATAATCGGGCAGCAGCTCTTTGCATTTTTCGGTAATGAGAACGCCCTTGGAGTAAAGCTGCAAGCCTTTTTCATAGTCTTTGGTGTAATAATTGAACGGCGCGTGGGCGGGGATAAACAAAAGGGCGCTGAAAGTCGCGCTGCCCTCGGTTTTGGTGTGGATCACATGGGCGGGATCGCTGTAATCGAAGAATTTTTCCTTATAAAAGGCGCTGTACTCATCCTTGGTGATTTCCTTCTTGTTCTTCTTCCACAGCGGGATCATGCTGTTCAGCGTCTTTTCTTCATAGACCGTCTCATAGTCGTCGGGCGAATAATGATAATCCTCTGCGCTGGTGTCCACGCCTTCCTTCAGCCGGGAGGTGGGCATGTCCAGACGGATCGGGTAGCGAATATAATCGGAATATTTTTTAACCAGCGAAGCGAGCCGGTTCTCGTCCAGAAATTCGCTGTATTTCTCGTCGTCGGTGTCCTCCTTAATGTGCAGGGTGATTACCGTGCCGGCGTTTTCTTTTTCGCAGGGCGAAAGCGTATATCCTTCAGCCCCCTTGGATTGCCAGCGATACGCGCCGTCGGTTCCCCAGGCGCGGCTCTCCACCGTGACCTCGTCCGCTACCATAAAGGCGGAGTAAAAGCCGACGCCGAACTGCCCGATTACATCGACGTCCTCGGTTTTTTCGTTCTCTTTTTTAAATTCCAGCGAACCGCTTTTTGCGATCACGCCCAGGTTCTTATCCAGCTCTTCTTCATTCATGCCGATGCCGTTGTCCTCAATGCGCAATAGCCGGTTCTCTTTGTCGAGAGACAGCCGGATCGCAAAATCACTCCGCGCCATGCCGACCTTGTCGTCGGTCAGCGAACGAAAATAGAGCTTGTCCAGCGCATCGCTGGCGTTGGAAATCAGCTCGCGCAGAAAGATTTCCGTGTGTGTATAATGGGAGTTGATCATCATATCCAGACGCTTTTTGGATTCCGCTTTGAATTGTCTCATCAAACGCACCTTCCATAAATGATTTACAATGGATATGATAAACGGAAAGTAAGAAATAACCTTCGACATTGTATGAATATTCTATGAATTTTAGCACTTAATATGTG
>CASFQZ010000058.1 GCA_949296825.1 uncultured Eubacteriales bacterium | reverse complement strand
CGCAAGGTCTTTATTTCCGTTGGGTATCTGATCTGGGGGCTGACGGTGATGGTCTTCGGCTTTATCACCAAGGACAATACCGCCGCGCTGTTCTCGCTGAGCGACCCGGTGCGCATTCTGACCGCCACGGTCACGATTGTGATTGTCATGGACTGTGTGATGACCTTCTTCGGCTCCACCGCCAACGATTCGGCGTTCAACGCCTGGGTGACCGATGTGACCAATCCGTCCAACCGGGGCACGGTGGAAAGCATTCTTGCCATTATGCCGCTGGCTGCCATGGCGATCGTTATGGTGCTGGGCGGCGCCATTGCCGCCATCGGGTACCAGGTCTTTTTCACCGCGCTGGGCGTTTTTGTTTCTCTCTGCGGACTGATCGGACTTTTTACCTTAAAGGATTCCAAAAACGGCGAAAAACAGAAAAGCGGCAGTTATTGGCGCGATCTGGTCTATGGCTTTCGCCCGTCGGTGGTGCGGGAAAACGACAGGCTTTATCTGACGCTGGGGGCTGCCTGCATCTTCAATGTCGCCGTACAGGTTTTTTTCCCTTATCTGTTTATTTATTTGCAGCACGGACTGGGGCTGGATCTCAATTCCCTGCTTGCCAATCTGACGCCGGGGATCATTGTCCTGCTGCTTCTTGCGGTGGTGGTCGTTGTGGCGGCGATCATCGGTATGGGCAAGCTGGTGGACCGTTATGGCAAAAAGCATTTTATCAATCTTTCGGTGCTGCTGTTTGTGGTCGGGCTGTTTGCCGGGACCTTCGCCGAAAGTCTGGGGATTTTCCTTTTGTGCTTTATCCCTGCCCTGATCGGCTACGGGATGCTGATGATTATGCTCAATGCGGCGGTGCGCGACTTTACGCCTGAAAATAAGGTCGGTCTGTTCCAGGGGGTGCGCATGATCTTTATCGTGCTGATCCCGATGATTGTCGGTCCGACCATCGGCAATTTATCGATTCAGTATTTTGATTCGGTGCCCTATACCAATGACTATGGCATTGTGACCGAATGCCCCGGCGGCTCCATGTTTGCTGCGGCGGCGGTGGTGTCGCTGCTGATTCTTTTGCCGGTGTATTTTTTGCAGAAAAAGGGCATTGATGTCGGACAGAAGGAAAGCTTCGGAAAGGGGAAAAGAAAAAATGAGCAGAAACATCCGTAAAACGACGGCGCTGGCGCTGGTGCTTATTCTGGTTTTCAGCGCGCTGCCTCTGCAGGCGGCTGCTTCGGAATGGTCGGACAATCCGGTTATTCTGCTGCCGGGCTACAGCTCCTCCGCGCTGGTCAAGGTCAACGAGGACGCGTCGACGGAGCAGGTTTGGGGCGTGGATACTGACGCCATTTTGCAGGCGGCGCTCTCGCGCATCGCGGAGCTGGCGCTGGGGCTGGGGCTGGCGGCTTCCGGCAGCGATCCGGCGTATCTGGCGCAGATTGTCGGCGAGGAATCCTACGCAATTCTGGACGGCGTACGCTGTCAGCCGGACGGCAGCTCGGTCTATGCGGTGCGCACCATGTACAGCGAGCCGGAAAACACCAACAACGCCTATTACCTGTCGCACCCGGATGAGAGCTGGGCGATGTATGAAAGCGATATCATGGGTGAGCTGGGGCAGATTGTCGACCCGTCGATGCTGTTTAATTTTAATGTGGATTTCCGCATGGGCGCCATTGACTGCGCCGAGCAGCTGCATTTGTATATTCAAAAGGTGTTGGCGTACACCGGCAAAGATCAGGTTAATCTGCTGGCAATCAGCCACGGCGGGCAGGTCGCCGGCACCTATCTGAGCCTGCACGGTACCGAGGGGCTGATCGACCATGCTCTGCTGATTGTGCCGGCGCTGGGCGGCGCCGGACTGGCGTATGATTTTTTGAATCGGGATATTGACTTTGATGAGCAGACTCTGGTAAAATTTATCGAGCACGGCTTTATGAGCGAAACCGATTATCACTGGCTGGTCCGCGCCGAGGCGACGGGCTTTCTGGATGAAGTGATTGACGAGCTGATCCCCTATTTTCTGGATTCGGTGCTTTATTGGGGCAGCATATGGGACTTTATTCCTGTTGAGTATTATGAAGAGCTGAAGGCGCGGTATCTGGATGAGGAAGAATCGGCAGAGCTGATCGCGAAATCCGACCGGATGCACAAGGAGATCATGCCCAACTATGCCGAGAGCTTTGCCGCTTGTCAGGCGGCGGGGGTCAAGCTGAATATCATGGCGGGCACCGATCTGCCGGTTGTGACGGGGCTGCAGCAGAATTCCGATGCCATCATTACCACCGCCTCCTCCACCGGCGCGCGCTGCGCCCCCTTCGGGCAGCGGTTTGCCGACGGTTATCGGGGCGTGGGCTGCGGCGACGGACGCCATGAGCATCTGTCCCCCGCTATGACGGTGGACGCCTCCGAGGCTTATTTGCCGGAAAATACCTATTTTGTGGAAGGGCTGTTCCACGGGATGGAATATTGGGACGCCCATACCTTTGAGCTGCTGAAAAAACTGCTTTTGACCGACGAGCTGCTGGATGTTCACGCTGACCCGGCGTTTCCGCAGTTCCATGCGACCACCAACCCGGAGCAGGCGGTCACGGCGTATTTTGACCGGAGCCCTCAAGGGTATGTGTCCGAATCGGACAGCGTGCTGCTTGTAAAAAATCTTTCGGCGCAATATCCGGTATGGATCGTTTCCGTGGATGTTGGCGGGGCAGCGCTGCTGATTCCCGGCGGGAAGCGGATTGCGCCCGGCGAAACGGCGCGCCTTCCGGTGACGGGGACGGTCGGGGATACCGCCCGGCGCAAGGTGCAGGTCTGCATCCATTATTGCACCTCCCTCGAGGCTCTGACGCCGGTGGGCGAGCGGACGCTGAGCTTTATGACGCTGGGGGACAGGGCGGCAGCCTTTGACCCGCAGCACCCCTATGCGCCGCTGGATGTGCTGCAAAGCGATTTTGCCCTTGTCGCCGGAGATCGGGCGGCGAGCGTGCTGGAAAAGCTGGGGCTTTTGGAATTTGTCGAAATGTTTTTCGATATGATCTATACCATTTTGAAGAATATCCGGCTGTTGTTTCAGCTGGGGTGAGATGAGGTAACCCATGAAGGAGCTGTATTTTGTCCATTCTCTTGAAAAGATTTTTCCCGACGAGGTGCCCGGCGGGGTTTTGCAGCGGATTTCCCTGCTGCGCAACGAGCGGTACTGCTTCCAGCTGGCGGTTTTCTGTAGCGCGGAGGAGACGACGGTCCGCGTGGAGCCGCCCGCAGAGCTTGAAGACTGCCTGCGTTTTTATGAAGTCGGTCTGATCCCGGTCCATGTGCCGGCAAAGGAAAAATGCGAAGATGATTTTCTGCTGCGCGGCGGCAAGGTGGGGGAGTATCCCGATCTTTTGACGCCCTGCGGTCCGCAGGTGCATTGGCAGGGCAAGGGCTGGCACGCTCTCTGGCTGGAGATTGACCCGAAGGAGCCGCTGGCAGCCGGAACGCGGGAGCTGATGTTTACCGTGGAGCTGCCCAGGGGAAAAACCACGCTGCCGCTGACCCTCTCGGTGGTGGATGCGCTTTTGCCGGAGCAGGAGCTGATCTGCACCCATTGGTTCTACTGCGACTGCCTGGCAGATCAGTACGGGGTGCCGGTGTTTTCCGAAGCGCATTGGAAAATCATTGAAAATTACCTGCGTTTTGCGGTAAAGCATGGGATCAATATGATCCTGACGCCCCTGTTTACCCCGCCGCTGGATACCGAGGTGGGGAAGGAGCGCCCGACCGTGCAGCTAGTGGGCGTCAAGGCGGAAAATTACGGCTATACCTTTGATTTTTCGCTTCTGGACCGGTGGATCGACCTCTGCCTTGCCTGCGGCGTAGTGTATTTCGAGATGTCCCATCTCTTTACCCAGTGGGGCGCAAAGCACGCGCCGAAAATCGTGGCGCAGACCGCCGGGGGAGAGCAGCGGCTGTTCGGCTGGCAGACCAATGCCGCCGGGGCGGAATACAAGCATTTCCTGCGCTGCTTCGCTAAAGAGCTGGACGATTTTCTCGGGAAAAAGGGCGTGCGGGAGCGCTGCTTCTTTCATGTTTCCGACGAGCCCGGCTTTAAGGATTTTCTGAACTACCGTCAGGCGTCGAAGATGATTTCGGAATGCTTTGGCTCCTATCGCTGTATCGACGCGCTGTCAGAGTATATTTTTTATCAGAACGGACTGACCAAAACGCCGATTCCCTGTATCAACGCCATCGATGCGTTCCGCGGGCGGGTACCGGAGCTTTGGACTTATTATTGCGGCGGTCCGGCGCGGGATAATTATATCAACCGCTTTTTGTATTATCCTTCGGTGCGCAACCGTGCGCTGGGCGCGGCGCTGTACCGCTATGACTGCAAGGGATTTTTGCACTGGGGCTATAATTTCTGGTATACCGTCCTTTCGACCGGGCGGGTCGACCCGTTCCAGGACACCGCCTCCGGCGGCGGCTTTCCGGCGGGCGACGGCTTTGTGGTCTATCCCGGCGATGACGGACAGCCGTTGCCATCCCTGCGGCTGAAGGTTTTTTATGACGCTTTGCAGGATGAGCGGGCGCTGCGGCTGCTGGAGCAGCTTTTGGGCAGAGAGCAGGCGCTGCAGGTGCTTGCCGCGCAGTGGGAGGGCTATTCCTTCCGCGATTATCCGAAGACCGGCGAGGATTTCATCGCCCTGCGCGAGGGAATCAACAACGCCATTGCCGCCGCCGTAAAGGGTTGAATTTTTTCTTGATTTTTTCCCCGCCGCGTTGTATAATCAAACTTGATTATTCCCGCGCGGGGCTTTGTTTTTCCGTGGAAAGGAACGATGGTATGAAATTTACAAAAATGCACGGCGCAGGCAATGACTATGTCTATGTCAACGGCTTTGAGGAGACGATTCCGGACCGGGTCAAAACGGCGGCTGCGGTCAGCGACCGTCATTTCGGCATCGGCGCCGACGGCTTGATCGTGATGGACCCGTCCGATATCGCCGATTGTAAAATGGATATGTACAACGCTGACGGTTCCCGCGGGAAAATGTGCGGCAACGGTGTGCGCTGCGTGGCGAAGCTGGCGTATGACACCGGCATCGCCCACAAGGACGAGATCGCCGTGGAGACACTCAGCGGCATCAAATATATCCGTGTGATAAAGAATAAGGACGGCGAAATGACCGGCGCGACCGTCGACATGGGCGAACCGATCCTTTTCCCGGAGGAGATCCCCGCCCTGTTTGAGGGCGAGCGGGCGGTCGACGCGCCGCTGGCTGTGGGAGAGAGGGAATATAAGGTAACGCTGGTATCCATGGGGAACCCACACTGCGTGGTTTTTGCGGAGGATGTAAAAAATCTGGCGATTGAAGCCGTCGGTCCTCTGTTTGAAAACCACGCGCGCTTCCCGGACCGCATCAACACCGAATTTGTGCGTGTGGTGAACGCCCGGGAGCTGGAAATGCGTGTGTGGGAGCGGGGCTCCGGCGAAACGCTGGCGTGCGGCACCGGCACCTGCGCTTCCGTGGTTGCCGCCATTTTGAACGGCTATTGTGCGGCGGATACCGACATCCAGGTTAACCTGCTGGGCGGCACGCTGTTTGTCAATTGGAATTCCGTCGATAATCATGTCTATCTGACCGGTCCTGCCGAAACGGTCTTCACCGGCGAGTATGATTTGAAAAAGCACGGTCTGGCATAACGGAAGGAGAGCTTGAACATATGAAAATCAATGAAAATTTTTTGAAAATTCAGAATAATTATCTATTTTCGGATATTGCAAAGAAGGTCAGCGCCTATAAAGAAGCGAATCCGGCGGCGGATATCATCCGTCTGGGCATTGGCGATGTGACCCGCCCGCTGCCCGGGGTTGTTACCGAAGCGATGAAAAAGGCGGTCCGGGAGCAGGAGAGCGTCGAGGGCTTTCGCGGCTATCCGCCGGAGTATGGCTATGACTTTTTGCGCAGCGCCATCAACCGCCACGATTTCGCTGCGCGCGGCGTTACGCTTAAGGACGATGAAATTTTTGTCAGCGACGGCGCCAAGAGCGACTGCGGCAATATCGGCGATATTTTTGATCAAGACAACCTGGTCGCCGTCTGCGATCCGCTGTACCCGGTCTATGTGGATACCAACGTGATGGCGGGGCGCTCCGGGGAGCTGGTCAACGGGCGCTGGAGTAATTTCCATTATATGCCCTGTACGGCGGAGAACGGCTTTTTGCCCGAGCTGCCGGACCGGAAGGTGGATCTGATCTATCTCTGCTTCCCCAACAACCCGACGGGCATGACCATGACAAAGGACGAGCTCGCCAAATGGGTCGCCTATGCCAATGAGAACGACAGCGTTATCCTGTTTGACGCCGCCTATGAGGCGTTTATCACCGAAGAGGACGTGCCTCACAGCATTTTTGAAATCGAGGGCGCCAAAACCTGCGCCATTGAGTTCCGCAGCTTTTCCAAAACCGCCGGTTTTACCGGCGCGCGCTGTGCTTATACGATGATTCCCCATGAGCTCAAACGCGGCGGCGTGGAGCTGAACGCGCTGTGGGCGCGCCGTCAGGCGACAAAGTTCAACGGCGTTTCCTATATCACCCAGCGGGGCGCCGAGGCGGTCTTTACCGAGGCAGGACAGGAGCAGGTCCGCGAAAACATCCGGTATTACCGCCGGAACGCCCAGGTGATTGCCCGGGGGTTAAAGCAGGCGGGCTTTACGGTTTACGGCGGCGTCAACTCGCCCTATATCTGGCTGAAGGTGCCTGATGGCATGACTTCGTGGGAATTTTTTGATCTGCTGCTGCATAAAATGCAGGTCGTCGGCACGCCCGGCTCGGGCTTCGGCGCAGCGGGTGAAGGGTATTTCCGCCTGACAAGCTTCGGCGACGGGGCGAAAACCGAAGAGGCAGTCGCGCGTATTTCCGCCTATTTTCAGAAATAAGCGGCAAAAATGCCCAAAAATAGAAGGATTTCATCCCGTGAAATTTCATATATTTTGAAAAAAACATTGACATCTCCCTTGTCCCGTTGTATAATTCTATTGTATATAATGCAGTTATCCTCTGTATTTATCCAATGACTCTGTTCCAACTTAAAAACGGAAGGAAGTTTTCAGATGAGAAGCGAAAAGACTTTTGCCTCCCGGCTGGTCGCGCTGCTGTTGATCCTCTGCGTTGCCGTGGGCGCTTTGCCCGCGACGGTTTCGGCGGCGGACAGCACGCTGACCACGGTTGCGCCCGCTGAGGCAGTAGGGGAATATGTAATCCCGGACGGCACCACCGCCATCGCGGACAATGCCTTTGCCGAATGTACCGAGCTGACGAGCGTGGTCATCCCCGCCTCCGTCAAGACCATCGGCGCCAATGCCTTTTCCGGCTGTACGGCGCTGGCGACGGTGAAATTCAACGGTGTGCTGGATCGGGTTGGGCTGTTTGCCTTTAATGATACGGCGTGGTATAAAAATTATCCCACCAATTTCATTTACGCTTCCTCCCCGAGCGGCTTTAATATGCTGATCGGCTATAAAGGGACGGATGAAAACGTGACGATTCCCGCCTCCACCACCGTGATCGGCGAGGGTGCGTTTTATGGCAATACCACCATCCAGTCGGTGATCATTCCGCTGCGCACCACCAAGGTTTCCGATTATGCGTTTTACGGCTGCGAAAATCTGGCGGATATTACCGTCAAAGGCGTTCTGACCGACTGCGGCTTTATGGCTTTTGAGGGAACCGCGTGGCTGAATTCCTATGCCGGCGAATTTATCATCTCCGGTACGATGCTGATCAAATACAACGGCGATAAGGACGTTGTTTATGTTCCCAACACGGTTACGCGCATCGCGTCCTATGCGTTTTATGACTGCAAGAGCGTCACGACGGTCCGCGTACCCGCTTCCGTGACCGATATCGGCGTCAACGCTTTTTATCTTTACAACGACGGCGGCAACAATAAATACGCCGAGATTTACTGCTGGGAGGATACCTATGCGGAGGAATACGCCCAGGCGAACGGTCTGACGGTTTCTTCCTATCTGAATTATCCGGGCGATGTGGACGCCAACGGCGCCGTGCAGACCGCCGACGCCCGTATCGCGCTGCGGTATGCCGCCAAGCTCGATCGGGACCTGACCGACGCGCAGTTCCTCGCCGCTGACATCGGCAGCGACGGGCAGATCACCTCTGCCGACGCCCGTCTGGTTTTGCGCATGGCGGTCGGTCTGGCGGAATATTCGCCGAAGGACCTGCTGTATAAGCCCACGACCGATTTTGAAATCCTGATGGCGTATACCGAAAGCGTCCGTCTGGCTTATATCAAGGAAGCCGGTTATCAGCTGACCGAGTATCAGAGCATCGACGAGGTGATGGTCGGTCCCTCCTTTATCCGCACCGCGCTGAACAATCCCTTTAAGACCGATCTGACCAAGGAGGACAAAGCCGAGGCGCAGACCCTCTCCTCCGATACGGTCGAGGCGCTGGAAAAGCTGTATCTCTGCGATTTGACCAACAACGAGCTGATCAAGGAAGCCAACTGCGAGATGACCGAGAGCAATAAATATTACATCACCATCGTCCTGAACGACGAGGTCGATGTGGACGGCACCGAGTCGCTGACGTCCTGCATGTTCCCGGTGGTCGGCAGAGAGGATATGGATCGCCTGCTGGACGAAGAGGAAGGCACGTGGTACCACGCCTCCAATACCGATTTTAATTACAAAATCACCTATCAGAATTGTACGCTCAGCGCGATTGTTGATATGAAGAGCGGCAATATCGAGGATCTGGAAATGAAGATGGGCTATCGCTTTGACGTCTGGGGGCAGATTTATCTGACCAAGATCCATAACCGCGACGATAAGAACGACCCCATCGGCTATGCAACCCGCACCGATACGGTAAAATATACCGATTTCGATTATATCGTTAAGGAATTTACGACCACCACGACCGAGACGACCACGATTTTGGAAGGGGAAGATCCCGACAATCCGGTGACCGTGGTCCCGACCACCAAAAACAACGACGCCGGTAATTTCCTGGCGGGGATCGGCGACGCGCTGGGCGGTTTGCTGGGCGGTATCATGGGCTGATTGTCTATCACGGCGTCGGGCGGTTTTCCGCCGCCCGCGCCGCTGCCAAAAAATAATGGGTATCATCCCGCGCCGCGCGAAAACAATAGAATCGGACGGTCCTACAAATTCTTGTGAAAAACTCACAATATTAGTCTGATAATTTTGTCGGATTTTATGCGCGGACGTGAGAAAAAACGTTTGACTTTTTCTGAACGGTATGCTACAATTAAGCGTGTTCAGACGCATAACGGCTTTTTGCCGATATGTAAATCCATTAACAGGTATATAAATGAATCGTCAATCGGCGGTTCTTTATATAAAAAATTTTCAAAGGAAGGTTCTAAAATGAAGCTTGCAAAAAAAGTACTTGCTTGCGTAGTTGCGATCGCTCTCGTAAGCACACTCGCCATCAGCGCCTTTGCCGCCGATCCTGCTTTGACGATCAGCGCGCCTGAGAAGGCTGCCGCCGGTGACACTATCGAGGTTACGGTTGGATTCAACGGCATCAAAGGCCTGGAAAATGCCGGTCTTGCTCTGACCTATGATGCTGCTGCCCTTGAGTTTGTCAGCGCTCAGAGAGATGCTTCGACCATCAATGCCAGCCTGTTCGAGGCCGGCAATGCGGATGGTAGCGTGAATATCGGTATTGCCTTCAGCGGAGCTTGCACGGATACTGACATGACGCTTGCTACTATTACCTTTAAGGTTCTGGCTTCCGATGGCAGCACTGAGCTGACCTTCGGCGTTATGGACAACGACATCGCTGGTGTTGCGGATCCCGGTTCTGCTTCCGCGACCATCCAGATCGGCGAGGAGGAGTCTGAGGTTCCCACCGAGCCCACGACCACCGATGACACTGTCGAGCCCTCTGACACCGATAAAGAGCCCTCTACCGAGCCCGAGAAAGAAATTCCTAAGACCGGTGATGCTGGTATCGCTGTAGCCGCTGGCCTTGTTGTTCTTGCCGGTGCTGCGTTCGTAGCTTCCAAGAAAAGAAAATAATTAACCGTTTCGGTTGATTGAATAAAGGGATCTCTCGCAGATCCCTTTTTTCTTTTGCGCTTTTTCCGGCGACGGGGAAGGCGGTTTTGTAAAACGCAGGCTCCGGCGCCATCGGCGCCGGAGCTTGCGTTGGGTATGCGGGGTGTTCTGACAGAGAAGCCCGGGGCTATGGCGCGGCGGATGGCTTCATCCGGGGATCGAAGCGTTGTGCCGCCGGCGCTATGATTTATTTCTCGGACAGCCGGGTCGCTTCCCGCAAAATCTCCCGGGCGTCCGAGGTGGTCACCTTGCCGTCGCCGTCCCAGTCCGCCGCCTGCATCGCTTCTTCCGTCAGCTTTTCCAGCTCGGCGGCGGCGCGCAGCGCCAATCGGGCATCGGCGGTGGTAATTTTGCCGTCGCCGTTGACATCGCCCTTTTCCCGCGGGCGGTCCCAGGGGACGCCGACGATTTCGCACAGGCTTTTTGCGATGGCGTCTGCCGTTTTGTCAAAGCTGCGGTCCCAGGCGTCGTTGTCCTTCGAGGAGGTGATAAAGCCCAGCTCCAAAAGGGATGAGGCGCACTTGGTGTATTTGTTGACCGCGAAATCGGTGTAGGACGGCGCGCCTTTTTTGACGCCGCGATTGCGCAGACCGTCCGCCCTACAGACCGCCCGCAGGATTTTATCGGCTTTTTCCACGGTTTTTTCGGTGGCGTCGCTTTTGACCCAGATTTCATTGCCGGTCGCATCCGGCGCAGCGGAATTGCGGTGGATCGACAGATAGTATTGCGCGCCCCAGGCGTTGGATTCCGCCGTACGGTCGTTCAGCTTCTTTTCGACGTCGCCGGTGCGGGCATATTTGACCTCTATGCCTTTTTCCGTCAGCTTTTTGCCGACGGCAAGGGCCATTTTCAGCACGTCGTCCTTTTCCTTGCGGCTGCCCTTGGCGGCGCCGCCGTCTTTTCCGCCGTGTCCCGCGTCCAGATAAACCTTTGCCATAGGATCCCTCCTTTCGGGCAAAAATATCTTGCCCATTGACAGCATATGTATTTTTTTCTGCGGTGGGAGCATTCGGCAAAATCCGGGGATTTGCCGCGCGAACGCTTCGGCGGGACGGCTTTTCTTTGAAATTACAGCAGTTTCTGCAAGGAGGACGCGCCGCCGGCGGCAAGGAAGCCGCCCAAAAGGCAAAGGGCTGCCGGGATCATATAACGGGAGATTTTTTGAAGCGCCGCCTCTGTTTTTTGCAAAAAGCGGGTATGGCGCAGCCGGTTGTAGGCGAAATAAACCAGCAGCAGCGGCGCGGCATATATGAGGGTGTAGAGCGCGAGCATGGTCAGGACCGGCAAAAAGGAAAGGTCATAGCCCGATAGAAAAGCCAAAAAGCCAAAATAGGGCATGGCGCTGGTCAATTCCACAAAACAGAAAGCGACGCCCATCACAAAGAGCGAGAGCGGCGACAGGCTTCGCGGTGGTTTTGCTTCCGACGCCGGGTGCTCTCGACAGCGCAGGGCGCGGCGGACAAGAAATACGCCCAGAAGCAAACAGAGCAGTCCCGCCGCCGTTTGGACGCCGTACAGCGGGAGGGGAGCGTTTGCAGCCAGCAGCGCCAGCGCCTGTTTGAGCCGGCGCACAACGCCGTAATAAATGGCGAGTCCCATGACGATATTGGTGACGCCGAGCCCGGCAATAAAGCAAAGGGTATGGCGTTTCTTAGGAACCATCGCCTGCAAAAGCAGCTGTTGGGCGATGGCGGACGGGTTCAGGCTGTCCGCAAAACTGGCGGTCAGGGCAGCGGCAAATAAAGGGATCATTCGGTTGTCCTCCTTTGATTTTTGAAAAAAAGAAGCGCTTTCCGGACACCACAAGGACCTACGGTGTCGGGAAAACGCTTCTCCGTCCGGTGACGGATTTCCGGATTCATTTTGTCATAGTATATCATGGGCGATGGGCGGTGTCAAGCTTTTGCGGAAAAATTTTGTAAACGCCGGTCTTTGCGGTATATCTCTTCGCTTTTTGTCCATACTACCGGTGAAAGAAATCGGAAAGGATGTTGATGATGGATTTGAAGCGAAAGTCCATTTTGATCGCCGCCGCTCTTTGCTGCTGCGTGGCGATCGGTGGCGCTGCGTATTTCGGCGTGACCCGCAGCGCCGAGCCGGAGGATGTATTTGTGCCGCCCACCGGCTATCCGCGCCAGACCACCGAGACGCCGCTGTATACCGATCCGCCGGAAACCGAGCCGCCCGAGCAGGCGGCGGTGACCGAAACGCCGCAGACGACAACGCCCCCCTCGACCGAGAGCGAAACGGTCGGCGGTACTCTGCCGCGTCCCAATTATTTTGAGCTGCCGCTGGGGCTGGACATTGTGCAGGATTTCAGCCGTACCGAGCCGGTGTTCAATGCGACCATGGGCGATTGGCGTACCCACAACGGCGTGGATTTTGCCGGGGTGATCGGCGACCCGGTCAAGGCGTCGGCGGCAGGTTTTGTGACCGGGGTCTATGACGACCCGATGTACGGCGTGGTGATGGAGATTGACCACGGCGGCGGCATCACGGCGAAATATTGCGGTCTGGGCAAGGGCAGTACGGTGCCGGTGGGCACCGAGGTCAAGACCAACGATACCATTGGGTATCTGGGGACCGTGCCCTGTGAGTCGGACGCGGGGGCGCACCTGCATCTGGAAATGACCGAAAACGGCGAGATCGTCGATCCTCTGGTACTATTTGAATTGGTGTAAACAAAAAAATAAACCGGTATCCGCTGGGGTGCCGGTTTGTTTTTTTGTCAGTATGGCGCAGCGGATTTTGGCTGCCGTGACAGATTTTTCGGGCTGTCTGCCGGTTGGTTTTCTCTCTTTTTGCAGCGGTACAGTCCGCCATGGGGAAGCGGCTGCGGCGCCGGCGGCGCCTTACCCTTCCGCGGCGGGGACGGCGGGGGGCAGGGTAGTCAGCTCTTCGGCATAGGCGACGGTTGCGCCGGTGCCGATTTCCGCCTCCACGGGGACGCGCTTTGCCTGGCGAATCCAGAGGTCGGTGCCGACAAAGGCAATCAGAAAGACCAGAACGGCACAGACCGCCGCGATGATTTTTCCGCCCGGGCTCAGGCGGGCGGGGGGACTTTCGGCGGGGAAGTCCGCCTGCTTGCCGCCGGGATAGTCCCGACGGAAGGTGTAATAGCCCCGGGTGCGGGAGGGGCGCTTTTCATGATTTTTTGGCATCGTTTATTCCTTCCCTTCACCGGCATAGTCGTCCAGAAATTCCTCATCGGTCTGTTTTTGCTTCCATTGCCGCCTGCCCGGCGCTCCTTTTTTCGGTTTTTTGAACAGGGCGGAGCGGGAGAGCAGCTCGCTGAGAAGATTGATGCCCAGCGCGATGAAGCAGGCGCCGTCCTCCAACAGGGGGAGGCGGCGGCTGAGCAGGACGGCGACGCCCGCAAGAATGCCGAACGCCGCCCGCAAAATCAGATTGTCGGGCAAAAGGCGGGGATCGCCAAAGACGAAAATCGCCAAAAACAGCGCCGTGCCGCCGCTGAGCTCCAACAGGAGCGATTCGCCGGCGGAAAAGCCGCCCCGAGGCAGCAGCAGCGACGAGAGAACGACCACAAGCAGATACGCCGCCGGAAAAATACAGCCGGAGGGGCGGCGGAGCAATCGGTAAACAAGGGCGGTCAGCAGCAAAAGAAGGCAGGTGCTGCCCATCGGACCGGCGACATTGCCGATCCACAGGTTGACCGTGCCCAGGCGCAGCGCCGCGTTTTGGCTGCCGGTCGATAAAATTTCCAGCGCGGAAAGCCCCGTTTCTGGCGAAAGAGCGCCGGAAAGGGCGTCGGGCGTCGGAAATGTGAATATTTTATTCGGAAAAAATATCGTCAGCAGGGAGAGCGCCAGCAGGGCGGCGCTTACGCCGTCGGCGCCGATCAGCGTTGGTTTTTTGGTAAACACCGGGTAGAGCACCCGCACCGCCAGGACCGAGAGAAAAACAAACAGGAGCGCCGGCGGGAGAGAAAAATCCGCAGGCAGCAGCAGCGCGGTGATCGCGCCGGAAAACAGACTGTCCGCCAGATGAAGCGGCAGCTTTTCGGTTTTATAGATTCCTTTGAGGATCAGGGCGGAAAGCAGCTCCGCCAGCAGCGCCGCAAGCAGGGAAAAAGAGACGAGCCGCAGCGCGCCGCCGCCGTAATAATACCAAGCCATCGCCGCCGCGAACAGCAGAAGGATCGCCTGGTCGATCACAGGGGCGTAGGGGTTTTTTCGTTGTTCGGTGTGTTTGGCGCGTAAAATACGCTGCGGCAAGGGGATCGCCTTCCTTTTATCGATTTCCAGAATTTTTGCATTGCGCATCCGGGGCGAACGGAATATGATAATACTGTGAAACGGAGGAGAACAAAATGAAAATCACTGCCGAAAATGACCGCTGCCTGTCGGTGGAGCTGACGGGCGACGATATGCGCAAGCTGGACATTACATACGAGGCGTTGGATTACGCCAATATTGAGACGCGGCGAGTGCTGTGGACCCTTTTGGACGAGGCGCGCCGCGCTTTGGGCAAAAGCATCAGCCTGTCGGATCGGCTGATCATTGAGACCACGCCGGTACAGCAGGGTGGCTGCCGCTTTGTTTTTACCTCAGTCCCGGAGGCGGGCGGCGGAGAAAAGCATTTGCGGCTGATCACGCGGTCCAGCACGCTGGTTTGGGAATTTGCCGACGCGAACGCCCTTTTGGCGTTCCGGGAGAAAACCGTGCTGCCCGGCGATTGCCGCGTCGCCGTTTATTACAAGGACGGCAGGTTCCGCGCCATTGCTTCGCCGGCGGCTTGTGCGTGGGAAACGCTTTTGGCGGCGGCGGAGGAATTCGGCAGGGTTTTATCCATGGATGAAGAAAAAATCGCCGAAATGAAGGAGCGCTGGCAGCCGGTCTGCCAGACCCTTCCCCTTTGTCAGACGGTGAACTGACCGGCGGTCCGGCGGAGACGGGCGATGGCTTCTTTGCGGTCGGCGGCGCGGAAGATCGTGCTGCCCACCGCGAAGGTATCGGCGCCTGCCTCGGCGCAGAGGGCGATGGTTTCTTCATCGATGCCGCCGTCCACCTGAATGCGCAGCGAGGGATTTTCCTGCTTCGCTTTTTCGCGGATGTCGCGGATTTTTTCCAGGCATGACGACTGGAATTTCTGTCCGCCGAAGCCCGGCTCTACCGACATGACCAATACCATTTTGAGCTTTTTCAGGTATGGATATACGCAGTAGGCGGGGGTGTCCGGCTTGATAGAAAGTCCCGCCTCGCAGCTGCCGTCCCTGGTGATGGCGGCGATGACCTGGGCGGGGTCGCAGCCGCTTTCCAGATGGAAGGTCAAAATATCCGCTCCCGCTTTCAGAAAATCCGGAACAAAAAACAGTGGGTCGCGGATCATCAGGTGTACGTCAAAGGGCAGGGCGGTGTGGGGGCGCAGGGCTTTGACCACCGGCGCACCCAGCGTCAGATTCGGCACGAAATTGCCGTCCATGACGTCGATGTGGATCCAGTCCGCCCCCGCTTCGTCCAGCGAGCGCAGCTCCTGCGCCAGCCGGGAAAAATCCGAGGACAGGATGGAGGGGGAAATTACGGTCATGTTCTTCACTCCTTTGGTTCTGCTCTTATTTTACTATAAATCCGCCGGGCGGTCAATGAAGAATTGCCGACCCGGCAGCACGGCGTTGATTCTGCGGGCGGCATGAGCGCCTTTATCTATGGTTTTTGGGGCGGTCCGGTTTTTCGGACCGCTCTTTTTTCGGTGTGAGACTTCCGGAAGGCATTCCCTTGACAAGAAAAGCGGACAATGGTAAAATAAACTGTATGTATTTACCCTGTACGGGGCGGGGCGCGTCCCCGTTTTTCTTAAAGAGGTCTTTGTTTTGAGCAAAAAACCCCGACATCCCACGGCGTACGCGAGCCTGCGGATTTTGTTCCTTTTACTGGCGGACGCGGTAATTTTGAACGCAACGAATATTTTAACCATTCTGGTTCGCCTGGAATTTAATCTGGTGGATTTTGAAGAAAGTCCTTTTTTGCATAATATCCTGCTGTATGCCGCCGTCAACACGGTTTGTACCTGGCTGATTTTTAAGTTTTTTAATATTTATAAGATCCTCTGGGAATATGCCGGGCTGCTGGAGGCGTTTATTCTGGCGGGCGCCTGCGCCCTTTCCACCAGCCTGCAATATGTGGTCATGCAAACGGTGATGCCCAATCTTTTGGACATCGGTCCGGTGGTGCTGCCGCGCAGCTACCCGATTTTGGCGTTTCTGTTTTTCGCGCTGGCGGAGGCGGTGTTCCGCTTTTCCTACCGGCTGCGCGCTATGGCGAAGGTCTCTTATGGCAGAAAAAAACCGGCGGGCGATAAGGCGCGCACGATGCTTATCGGCGGCGGACAAGCCGGGGCGCTGCTTTTGCGGGATTTGCAGAACAATCCCTTTTCGTCCCATAACCATGTGGTTTGCATTATCGATGACGATCCGCAGAAAAAAGGACATTTTCTCAATAATATCCCCATCGTCGGCGGGCGCTCGCTGATCCCGGAGACGGTGGAAAAATACGGCATTGAGGAGATCATCATCGCCATCCCCGCCGCCTCGTCTCAGGACCGGCGGGAGATCATTGATCTTTGTCAGGAGACCGACTGCCGCCTGCGCATTCTGCCGGCGCTGTATCAGCTGGCGGGGGGCGAGGTCAGCATCCAGAGCGTCCGCGACGTGGAAATCGAGGACCTTTTGGGGCGCGACAGCGTCAAGGTCAATGTGGATGAGATCATGGGCTATGTCAGCGGCAAAACCGTGCTGGTTACCGGGGGCGGCGGTTCCATCGGCAGCGAGCTTTGCCGTCAGATTGCCCGCCATGCGCCAAAAAAACTGGTGATCTTTGATATTTACGAAAATAATGCTTATGCTATACAGCAGGAGCTGCTTGCGACAGTGCCGGGGCTGGAGCTGGACGTTTTGATCGGCTCGGTGCGGGACGCCGACCGGGTCAATATGATTTTTGATCAGTACCGCCCCGATGTGGTTTATCATGCCGCCGCCCATAAGCATGTGCCGCTGATGGAGGTTTCGCCCAACGAGGCGATCAAGAACAATGTCTTCGGCACCTGCCATGTGGCGAGCGCCGCCGACCGGTTCGGCGCGTCGGTTTTTGTCTTTATTTCCACCGATAAGGCGGTCAACCCGACCAATATCATGGGCGCCTCCAAGCGGCTGTGCGAAATGGTCGTGCAGTGTTATTCCCATGTTTCCAAAACAAAATTTGTCGCCGTGCGGTTCGGCAATGTGCTGGGCAGCAACGGCAGCGTGATCCCGCTGTTCCGCAAGCAGATCAAGGCGGGCGGTCCGGTGACGGTGACCCATAAGGATATTATCCGGTATTTTATGACCATTCCCGAGGCGGTGTCGCTGGTTTTGCAGGCGGGCGCTTACGCAAGGGGCGGCGAAATTTTTGTGCTGGACATGGGCAAGCCGGTGCGCATTGACGATTTGGCGCGCAAGATGATCAAGCTGTCGGGCTTTGAGCCGGATGTGGACATCAAAATCGAGTATACGGGCTTGCGTCCCGGGGAAAAGCTTTACGAAGAGCTGCTCATGAGCGAGGAAGGGCTGAAAAAGACGCCCAATAATTTGATTTTTATCGGGCGGCTGTCCGACATAGACCCGCAGGCGTTTCAAAGGCAGCTGGAAGAGCTGGAAAAGGACTGTGAAGAAAATGTGCCGGACATCAAGCAGCGGGTCGCCGCGCTGGTGCCGACCTATACAATAAAGGACGAGTGAAGCATGAAATATCCTCCGATCAAGCGGGCGTTGGACGTCGGGTTTTCCGCGTTTCTTCTGGCGGCGGGCGCTTTGCCTCTGTTGGCGGTGAGCGCGGCGGTCCGGCTCGATTCGCCGGGACCCGCCATTTTTCGCCAGACCCGTCTGGGCAAGGACGGCAAGCCCTTTGAAATGTATAAGTTCCGCTCCATGGTCGTCGGAGCGGAGCATACCGGCAGCGGCGTCTATTCCGGTAAGGGCGACCCCCGGGTGACTCGCGTCGGCAGGGTCCTGCGATCGACCAGCCTGGACGAGCTGCCGCAGCTGTGGAATATCCTCAAGGGGGATATGAGCTTTATCGGTCCCCGCCCGGTGCTGACCTATCACCCCTGGCGTCTGGAGGAATATACCCCGGCGCAGCGGGTGCGCTTTCAGGTGCGCCCCGGCGTGACCGGCTGGGCGCAGGTCAACGGCAGAAAGACCGTGGAATGGCATAAGCGGCTGGAATATGACGCAGACTATGTTAAAAATCTGTCTTTTGCCATGGACTGGAAGATTTTTATCATGACCGTCCGCAATGTGCTGGAGCGAAAGGATAATGTGAACACGGGAAAAACCGTGGCAGAGTAAAAGCGATGCTTAAATTGATGTATATCACCAAATCCCCTGCGGTCGCCCGGATCGCCGAGGAGGCGGGGGTCGACCGGATTTTTGTTGATCTGGAAAAAATAGGAAAAGAGCTGCGGCAGGGCGGGATGAATACCGTCAAATCCGATCATACGGTGTCGGACGTTGCCGCCGTGCGAGAGGTTTTGACCAAAGCCCGGCTTCTGGTGCGGGTCAATCCGATCCACGATGGCTCAAGGGAGGAGATTCGCGCGGTCCTCAGCGCCGGGGCGGATCTTTTGATGCTGCCCTATTTTTCGACAAAGGAAGAGGTTTGCCGTTTTTCCGAGTGGGTTGGCGGCAAGGCGGCGCGGATGCTGCTGGTGGAAACCGTCGGCGCTTCTTCGCGGTTGGATGAGATTCTGGCGGACGGGCTGGGGGATCTGGTGCATGTGGGCATCAACGATCTGCATTTGCAGATGAAAAAGAAGTTTATGTTTGAGCTTTTGGCGGACGGCACGGTGGAAAGCATCGGAAAAATCTGTAAAAAACACCAAATTCCCTTTGGCTTCGGCGGGGTCGCCTCGCTGGGCGGCGGCAGGCTGCCGGCGGAGCTGGTGCTGGCGGAGCATTACCGCCAGGGCTCCGACGCGGTGATCCTCTCGCGCAGTTTCTGCGATTTGTCGCAGATCGAGGATATGGGCAAGGTGCGGGAGATTTTTTTGTCCGGCGTCGCTGCCATCCGGGAATATGAGCGGTTTTTGCAAAAGCAGCCGCCGGGCTTTTTTGCGCAGGCCCATCAAAAAATGGCGGCACGGATCGCCGAGATTACGGAGGGAGAGGCATGAACCTTCTGGTGACCGGCGCGTTTGAGTTGACAGAGGAAAGGCGGCGCGTTCTCGAACAGGGCGGCTATACGGTGTTTTTCCAGCGGGATGAGCGGGAGAAGACCGAGGCGCCGGACCGCTATGACGCGGTGATTTGCAACGGGCTGTTTTTGTATCAGGATTGGCGGACGTTTCCCCGTCTTAAAACGGTCCAACTGACCAGCGCCGGGCTGGACCGGATTCCGGCGGCACAGATGCGGGAAAAGGGAATCCGGATTTTTAACGCTTCCGGCGTTTACTCCGCGCCGATGGCGGAATGGGCGGTCGGCGGCATTCTGGCGTTGTACCGCGGTCTGCCTTTTTTTTGGAAAAATCAGGAAAAAAAGAATTGGGAAAAGAACCGTGCGCTGCGGGAGCTTTGCGGCAAAGAGGTTTTGATTTGCGGCTGCGGCAGCGTCGGCAGGGCGATTGGCGCGCGGCTTTCCGCCTTCGGCTGCCGGGTCCGGGGGCTCGACCTGACGCCGGACAGGGACGCGCCCTTTGAAATTTTTTCACCGAAACAAACCGACGAAGCGCTGCGGCGGGCGGATGTGGTCGTGCTGACGCTGCCGCTGACAGCGCAGACCCGTCATTTTCTGGATGGGCGCAGGCTGGCGCTGTTGAAAGAGGACGCGCTGCTGGTCAATGCGGCGCGGGGGGCGTTGATCGACGAGGCGGCGCTGGTGGAGAACCTGCAAGAGGGCAGGCTTTTCGGCTGTGTTTTGGATGTATTTGAGGAAGAGCCGCTGCCAGAGCAAAGTCCGCTCTGGGATTTTGCGCGGGTACTGATCTCGCCCCACAATAGCTTTGCCGGCGAGGGCAATGGGGAGCGGCTCTTTGCTCTGATCCAAAAAAATCTGTTGCCTCAGGAGGGGACGGCATGAAAAAGCTGGCGATCATCACCACCCAATCCAGCTCCATTGACAACTGGATCAAGCCCTTTTTGTCCGAGTACCAAAGGGCGGGCGTCGCAGTCACGGTGATTTGTTCGATGGACGAGGCGTATCAGAAGGCGCTGACGCGGGAATTTCCCGGCGTGACCGCCGTTCCCGCGCCGATTCCGCGGGGGATTGATTTTTTTGGCTCGCTGAAAGCCCTTCGGTTTTTGTATCGGTTTTTCCGAAAAGAAGCCTTTGATATGGTTCAGTATTCCACGCCCAACGCCTCTTTTTACGGCAGCGTCGCTTCCTTTTTCGCCAAGGTGCCGGTGCGGCTGTATTGTCAGTGGGGCATGGTTTTCGTGTCGCAGCATGGTGTCAGGCGTAAAATTTTTGAGACGATCGAGCGGATAACCTGCCGGCTTTCGACCCGGGTACAGCCGGACAGCTTCGGTAACCTGCGGTTCTGTCGGGAGAGGGGATTTTACGGTGAGGAAAAAAGCGAAGTGATCTGGAACGGCAGCGCCAAGGGTGTGGATCTTTCTAAATTTGATCTTTCGCAAAAAGAAACCTGGCGTCGGGAAATCCGCGCCGCGCTGGGCATTGGTGAAGAGGAGAAGATACTCGGCTTTGTCGGCAGGCTCGGCAGGGACAAGGGCTGCAACGAGCTGTTCGCCGCATTCCGGTCCATCAGCGAAGCTTTTCCCGAAGCGCGGCTTTTGTTTGTGGGGCCGATCGAAAAGGAAGAGACCATCGAGGATATGGAATATTTCCGCCATGCGCCGGGCATCATCAAAACCGGCAGGGTCAGCGACGTCTGGCGCTATTATGCGGCGATGGACGTTTTCTGTCTGCCCAGCTACCGCGAGGGGTTCGGGATGTCGGTGGTGGAGGCGCAGGCGATGGGCGTGCCGGTCATTGTGACCGATATTCCCGGTCCGACCGACGGCATGAAGGCGGGTCGGACCGGTCTGGTGATCCCGGTGCGGGACGCGGACGCCATTGTCGGGGCGGTAAAAACGCTGTTTTCCGATGAAAAAATGCGCCGGACCTTTGGCGAAGAGGGTGCGTTTTTTGCGAAGAATTCCTTCGACAGCCGGATTTTTGCCCATAAGCTGATGGAGAACCGAAAAAAGCTGTTGGGGCTGTAACGAAAAAAAAGCCGCGGCGGCTTCTTTTTCGGTGAGACTGCGGCAGCAGTAAATCTTACAAAAACGTAAAGAATTTGTTTTTTTATTCAGAATCCTTGCGTAAAGACAGAAATTATGATAAAATAACTTCGTTTCACAGAAATTTTTTTGACTTGATATTTCCCCCGGAGGCGAAATATGAACGACAACGATAAATTTACGCGCCGCGATTCCAGGGCGGATACCGGCGATATGCCGGAGCTGGACTGGGATGAATTGACTTCGGAGCGCGAGCGCCGCACCATGAGCTATCGGGAGCGGCAGCGGCTGGAAAGCGAGCGTCAGGCAGCGATCCGGCAAAACGCCGCCCGATCGGCGCCCTCCCGGCAAAACACCGCCCGCCCGGCGCCTTCGCCGGCGGACCGGCAGCGTTACGCAGACGCGCGGCAATATGATCGCCGGACGGAGGACCCTTCCCGTCAGCCGTCCCGCGCCGCCGCTTCTTCCGGCAAAAAAAAGGCGAAAAAACGCAAGAAAAAGATGCGTTTGGTTTACCGGGTGCTTTGCGGCATCCTGGGGACGCTGATCGGACTGGTTATCGTTGCCGCCGTCGGCGTGGTGATTTATCTTTCCGGCTTTGACATGAATCTGGTCAGCATCGACGCCAACGACAGCGACAAGCTGGACAGCCGGTACACCGAGGTGTATCAGGATGACCAGGGAGAAGAGATCCGTGTGCTGCACCCCATTTATGAGGGGGAGGAGCGCGACAGTTTCCGCGACGCAATCCGGGAATGGCGTTCGCTGGGCGATGCGTATTTGCAGAGCAATAAAGTGATCAACGTGCTGCTGGTGGGCATCGACCGCAATGAGGACGGGTCGGACGGCAGATCGGACACGATGATTCTGGCGTCGCTGAATATGAAGAATAAGACCATCACCCTTTCGTCCTTTTATCGGGACAGCTGGATGTATGAGACCTTTGACAACGGCGAGCGCACCGCCTGGGCGAAGCTGAACGCTTCCTTTGTGTACGGCGGCGCGGAAGGGCTGATTGAGAATATCGAGGATTATTATAAAATCCATATCGACCATTATGTCGGCGTGGATTTTGAAGGGTTCCGCAGCGTGATCGACGCGGTGGGCGGCGTGGTTGTGCCGGTGCAGGAGCACGAGGCGGAGTATATCAACGAGCAGCTCTGCTATGATGCGGTGCAGCCCGGCGAAGAAGTCACCATCAGCGGCGATGTGGCGCTGTGGTATGTGCGGATGCGTCACTCCGACGTGGACGAGGAGGTCAGCCGCACCCGCCGTCAGCGACAGTTTATCACCGGGTTGATCAATGAATTCAAAACCCTTTCTCTCTCGGAGATCGACGGCGTGGTCTCTTCGCTGTTCCAATATATAGAGACCGATATGACCAAAACCCAGATCGTCACCTATGGTATCCGCGCCATGACGGGGAAATGGTATAACTACCAGATCCAGCAGCAGCAGGTGCCGGACGAGCCGTACCGTTGGGAATATAACGGCTCGACCTGGGTGTGGATCGTGGATTATCCCGGCGCCGCCTACGCGCTGCAAACCACGATTTACGGATATTCCAATATCGTTTTGAATGAGGAGCGCTATACCATGATCGACATTGCGAAGGCGCTGGATCGGGCGGGATACCAGGTCGTATAGCGCAAAAATTTCCTTTCATAATGCAAAAAAACCGTTCCAAGCTAAAAGCAGAATCCTGCTTTCGGCGAAAGGACGGTTTTTTTATGAAGAAAATAGCGGTAATCACCGGGGCATCCTCCGGGATCGGCAGAGAATTTGCCTGTCTGATGGACGATGGGGGAGAGATGGACGAGCTTTGGCTGATCGCCCGGCGGCGAGACAGACTGGCGCAGCTTGCCGAGGGGTGCCGGACCCGCTGCCGGATTTTGGCGCTGGATCTGACACAGGCGGAAAGCTTTTCGCTGTTTCGTGAGCAGCTGGCGCAAAGCGGGGCGCAGGTGGAGTATTTGATCAACTGCGCGGGCTTCGGCAAATTCGGCAGTTTTGCTTCCGATCGGGAGGAGGACGTTGATGGAATGCTTCGTCTGAACGTCAGCGCCGTGGTGATGATGTGCAAAAGCGCGCTGCCCCATATGCGCCGGGGCGGGCATATTATCAATATGGCATCTGCCTCGGCATGGCTGCCGCTGCCGTATTTTTCCGTTTACGCCGCGAGCAAAGCCTTTGTGCGTCATTTTTCGCTGGCGCTGCACCGGGAGCTGGCTGCCTGCGGCATCGGCGTCACGGCGGTATCCCCCTTTTGGATGAACACCGAATTTATCGGCGTCGCCAAGGACAGCCCCGAGGGGGACGCGGTCGATCGGTTCCTGATTTTGTATGAGCCGCGCCCGACGGCGATTCTGGCGCTGGCGGACGCCCGCGCCGGACGGGCAGAATCGATGGCGCCGGCGCAGAAGCTGATCCGGCGCGCGGCGGCGCTGCTGCCGGAAGAGCTTTCGATGGGGCTGTGGAACCGGATCCGGAAAAAGAGAGGAGCTTTGCCCGCGCTTTGTTTGTCCGGCAGCGCCCGCTGCCGCTGATCACAGCCGGAAATTTGACAAAGCAGCGATAAATGTTAATAAACTATGATGCGTTTTTCATTTTTTTTGATTTTTGAAGGGTGTACTTGATTTTTCCATTGGGGTGATGTAAAATAGCCTCACAACTAACTGGAATTGGAGTTTTTTATCTATGAAAAAAAAGATTGCAGTTGTGATGGCGCTTATTCTTCTGTGCGGGGGCGTTTTTGCCGCCTGCGGTAAAGAAGAGAAGACCAATCCCAACAGTGAAGAGATCACGACGGAATCCGAGTCGATGATTCCCGTCCTGGTGTCCGAGACGCAGTATGTTTACGCGACCAATCCGGACGGCTCCTATGAGACCGTCATCGCGACGGACGCGGAAGGCAATACAAAAACCTATCTGAAGGGCGTCAAGCCTGCCGCCACGGACAATGCCGCCGGCAATGACGGCTCCGGTGCGGGCGCTGCGGAAGAATCCTCGCTGTTTGAAGTGCAGAATAGCCCGGTCGTCTCTTCCTTCATTGATATTCTGAACAGCGGTGCCTTTGAAATGAATGGCTATATCACCGCCGACGGTGAAAAAATGCCGCTGACGTTCTGCTGCTTTGAGCAGAACGTGCGCATGGGCACCGAGGTCGAGGGCATCGCGCTGGACTTCGCCATGATTGACGGTACGGCATATCTGCTGTCCGACGCGGCGAAATCCTATATCGAGCTGACGGATACCATCAAGAGAAGCCTGGGCTTTGACGAAGATCTCCTTTCCTTTGATGGCTTCGGCTCCATCAGCAATGATGATACCGTCCATACGGAAGCGACCTATAACGGCAAAGCCGTGGATTGCTACACCGCGACCAGCGCTGAGGGCGAGATCAAGTTCTATGTGGACGGCGATGCGCTGGTGAAGATTGAAATGTATACGCCCGACGGCGTCTGCAACACGATGATTGAGACCACCGAGGTGCGCGGCGGTCTGACGGCGGCGGATCTGCAAATCCCCTCCGACTATACCAAGACCAGCTATACCGCCTTTATCGCTGACGTGATGGGTCTGTAATTGCCCCATGAAAAACGCGGTCGTGACCGGCGCTGCCGGCGGTATCGGCGAGGCGGTGGTTCGTCGCCTCCTGTCTGACGGCTGCCGGGTCTGGGCATGTTATTATCGATCCAAAGAGAAAGCTCTGCGTCTTTACGCGGGGCTTTCCTGCGTTACGCCGGTCTGTTTGGATGTCCGGGATTTTTCGGCGGCGGAGCAGGTGATTGGCGCCATAGAGAAGGAGAGCGGCGGCATCGATATTCTGGTCAACAATGCCGGCATCGCCCAACAGAAGCTTTTTACCGATTTGACCGACGACGATTGGCGCCGGATGATGGATACCGATCTGGGCGGGGTCTTCGCCTGCTGCCGGGCGGCGCTGCCCGGGATGATCCGCCGCAAATGCGGGCGGATTATCAATATTTCCTCCATGTGGGGACAGAGCGGCGGTTCCTGCGAGGTGCATTATTCCGCCGCCAAGGCCGGTGTGATCGGGCTGACGAAGGCGCTTGCCAAAGAGACGGCGCTTTCCGGCGTGACGGTTAACTGTGTTTCGCCGGGCGCCATCGATACGGCGATGATGGCGCCTTTTTCCGAAGAGGATCGGAAGGCGCTTTGCGAGGAGATTCCCATGGGACGGCTGGGGACGCCGCAGGAGGTCGCCGCCGCTGTGGCGTTTCTGGCATCGCCGGACGCGTCCTATATCACCGCACAGGTGCTGGGCGTCAACGGCGGAATCGTATAAAATGATAAAAAAGAAAAACAGACGGCTGCGGCTTCCTTTTGTGGAAGGATCAGGCGTCTGTTTTCTCTCAATCGTGAAAAATATATAAAAAAAACAGGAAGTTTTTCTTTTTGTCTTTACTTTTTCGCTTGCTTCAAGTATAATGTAAAAGAATAATTGTGGTATTGTACGGTTTGATCCGATTTGTCCAACAAGAAGGGAATGTGCAGTCTATGACAAAAGCTTTATTCGGCAGACGCCCGGTAAGAAGGGCGCTGTCTGTCTTCCTTGCGCTCCTGATGGCGCTCTCTGTTCTTCCGCTCGGTCTGGTCGGCGTTTCGGCGGCTTCGGCGCCGCTGCGCGTAGCGACCCTATCCGACCTGCACTATTTTGCGCAGGCGGATATGGGCAACAAGGACGAGGGCTTTACGGCAGCCATGGCGACCAATAATGCGCTGCAGATGGATGGCATTCTGGATTCCGTGTTTGCGGCGCTGGAGAAGTCCGCCAGAGAAAACGGACTTCAGGCGGTGCTCATTGCCGGCGATTTGACCTATAACGGCGAAAAGACCGGTCATGAGGCGCTGGCGGCGCGACTGAAAGCCTTTGAGGAGGAGTCCGGACTTTCGGTCTATGTAATCAACGGCAACCACGACGTGAATAACCCCGAGGCGACGAAGTATATTGCCGACGAAGACGGGAATTATTACTGGGAATACGCGGACACCGTAACTGCGGAGGAGTTTAAGACCATTTACGCGGATTTCGGTTATAATGAAGCCATCTCCGTGTATGAGCCGCCGGTGGGCGAGGAAGCGGGCGCGCTGTCCTATTCGGCTTCGCTGGGCGACGGCTATCGTTTGATTGCCATCGACGCGGGCAAATATTCCCCCGACAGCACCGACGCCGGTATTTACGAAAGGGAGACCGGCGGTAAAATTTCCGACTCGCTGATGACGTGGATCCTTGCGCAGCTGGAAGAGGCGAAGCAAGCCGGTGAAATCCCCATTGGCATGACGCACTGGAACCTGGGCGACCAGAATTATTTTTCTACCGTGGCGCTGCAGGGCTTTGTGATGGACGACTGGCAGGCGGCGGCGGAGACGCTGGCGGACGCCGGAATGCACTTTGTTTTTACCGGACATACCCACGACACCGATATATCCTCCGTTGTTTCCGACAACGGCGAGACGCTGTATAATATCACCACCTGCTCTTTGGGCAACTATCCGAACCAGTACCGCGAGACGGTCTTTACGCCCGGCGCGGACGGCAGCGTCAGCGCATCCTTTGAGAAGCACGATTGCGACGAGGTTCTGCCGGTCACGGCGGAGGGGACGACCTATGCCGTGCCCTTCCGGGTGAGCTCCTTTGCGCTCTGCTACGACGAAAGTCCGCAGTCTTATCTGTCCAAGCTGGTGGAGCCGGGCCTGCGGGGGCTGCTTTCCGAAATTGAAGGCGCCGGTCTGGTCCGTTATATCGAAGAGATGGCGGATTTCTCCTTCTATACCTATTTTGATGAGCTGCTGCACGGCGGTCTGATGATCAACAATCAAAATATTGTGACCGCCAATAATATGATGGGCGTTGTCAACGACATTGCCCAGCAGATTGAGGAGCGGTATATCAAGGACCCGGATTATACCATCGAGCTGGTCAATACCTTCCTGGATGCGCTGCTTGATACGAAAATTTCCGAGTATCCCTGCGCGAAGTTTGTCGGGGAATACGGCTTTGGCAGCAATTCCCGTCCCGGCAATCTGGGCGATCTGATGTTCTCGATTTTTGTCTATAAATCCAACGGCAACGAGGATATTTCCGACGATCCCTTTATGCAGGACGTGCTTGCCCGCCTGCAGAGCGGCGAGCTGGTCACCGAGCTGATCGGGGTGCTGCGCACCGAGCTGATCGACAAGGTGATCGTGGAGGATTTCCTCTCCAATATCAATCTGAACCTGACCTCCTTCTTTGTAGACTTCGGCTCCGTCGAGATGCAGCAGCTGATTAACTTTGTAAAGAATTATGCTTCCAGCGAAGCCATCACAAAGATCATTGAATATTATGTCAATGAGGAGACGCTGGAGCTGTACAACCAGGTCGCCTCTGAGGGGCTGGCGCTGATCGGCATCCAGGGCGTTGACATTCTGGCGATGGTTTCCGGTCTGCTCGCCATGGTCGGCGAGCCGAATATCGATCTGAGCGATATCAGCATCCGCAACATCGCCGATACCATCCTGGGCTTCGGCATTCTGGAGCAGTACGGCAAGAGCCTGAACGAAGTCATCGACTATTTCCTGAATAAATTTATCACCGACGACGTCGAGCAGGGCGTCGGTTATCAGCTGTACCTGATGCTGCAGTCCTTTGTACTGGATGAAAACCCGCAGCAGTTGGGCGACTATGATGTGACCTATACCTATGCCGGACCGGTTGCGGTGGAGGCGACGACGGAAAACCTGCGCAAGCCTTCGCTGGTTGCGCCGTCTTACGGCAGGGATTCCACCTCACAGTTCAATTTCAGCTGGACGACCAAATATTCCATCACCGACACCGACATTGAGATCCACGCGGTGGAGGGCGATTCTCTGCCCGCCTTTACCGGTACGCCGACCACCGGCGCGAATGTAATCGCGGAGTATGAGGAGCTGACCAGAGAGTATTACGGCATCGATTTCGGCATCGCCGGCTTCCTGCCCTATGAGTTTAAGACGATCCGCCATACGGTCACGGTGACCGGTCTTGCGCCCGGCACGACGTATATGTACCGGGTCGGCAGCGCCGAAAAGGGCTGGTGGAGCGACATCGGCTCCTTTACCACCTCCGGCGGCGACGATTCGCAATTCACCTTCTTCCATATGACGGACACGCAGGCTACCTCCCCCGAGCAGTATGAGGACGGCTGGGCAAGGGTCATGCAGGCGGCGTACAGCCTGTATCCCGACGCGCGGTTTGTACTGCACACCGGCGATTTTGTGGATAACGGCGATAACTTTAAGCAGTGGCAGTGGTTCTTCGACTCGGCCTCCGATACGATTCTGAATACGGCAATCATGCCCGTATCCGGCAACCACGACGCCTATGGCTTTGACGCCCTTGTCAATAATTTCAAAATCAACTATGACGGCGAGGAATATGACGCGGACGATCCCAACTCGGATTTCGACGCGCTCTTCCAGTACACCGACACCGGTATATACTATTCTTTTGATTACAACAACGCCCATTTCGCTGTGCTGAACAGCAACGATTTGAAGGAAAACGGCGAATTGACCACGGAGCAGCTGGAATGGTTGACCGCGGACATGGAAAACAGCGACGCGGAATGGAAAATCGTCGCTTTCCACAAGGCGGTTTATTCCAACGGCGAGCATTATAAGGACGACGATGTGTCCGGTCTGCGCGCGCAGATGGCGGTTCTGATGCCGCAATTGCAGGTGGATCTGGTGCTCAACGGTCATGACCATGTCTATTTCCGCACGGACCCGTTAAACAATAACACGGTGGACGAGGACTGCGACCATGATGTGATTATGCAGAACGGTACGGCGATTGTGGAAGCGATGATCAATCCCGACGGTACGATCTACTCCATCAACGGCAGCGCCGGCGTCAAGAGCTATGCCGGTGTTTCCTCCGAAGAAACGAAGGAGTATTTCCCCGACGCGGCGGCGACCTATCCGTCGGATGAGCCGATCTTTACGGCGATCACGATTCGCGGCAATCAGCTGATTTTCAAATCCTACGCGGTCGGCGAGGATATGCTGACGGAGATTGACAGCTTCGGCATCATTAAGGATTTTTCGGAGCTGAAGCGCGGCGATGTGGATCTGAACGGCAATGTGAATACCGCCGACGCCCGTCTGGCGCTGCGGTTCGCAGTCGGTCTGGATAAACTGACCGGCAAAAGCCTGATCGCCGGCGACGTGGACGAAAACGGGTATATCGACACCTCCGACGCCCGCCGCATTCTGCGCGCCGCTGTTGCGCTGGAGCCCTTTGAGAATCCCTATGTGGACGACACCTATGTCAGACCGAATCTGACATAAATTCCTATCGTGAAGTATCAGAATCGGTCATTGACGGCTTGTTGATGACCGATTCCTTGCGTTTATCCCTTCCCAACAGAGGAGGGGGAAAGGAACCTGCTTATGTTATGTCAAAATTGCAAAAAAAATGAAGCGACGACTCACATCAAGCGCATCATCAACGGCGCGGCGCAGGAATATCATCTTTGCCGTACCTGTGCGGAAAATCTGGGGTACAGCGTGCCTTTTGCCTCGCCCTTTTCCGATTTGTTTGGCGCGTTTCTGGGGGATGTGCCGGTCAGCCGTTTGAGCAACGCGGTGCTGCGCTGCGAGACCTGCGGCTGCACCTTTGAAGACATTGTCAACAGCGGCAGGGTTGGCTGTGCGGACTGTTACCGGCTGTTTTACGATAAGCTGCTGCCTTCGGTACAGCGGATCCACGGCAAAACGCGTCACACCGGCAAAAAGCCTGGGGGCAATCGCGCCGGCAGAAGGTCCGCGTCTCAGCTTGCCGAAGCAAAGGAACAGCTGAAGCAGGCGGTTGCGCAGCAGGACTTTGAGCGGGCGGCGGCGCTGCGCGACGAGATCCGGCAATGGGAGGAAAAAGAAAATGGCTGAAAAATGGTATGTTGCCAAGGGGGACCGCGGCGATATTATCTTAAGCGCCCGGGTGCGCCTGGCTCGGAATCTGGCGGCGTTTCCCTTCCCGGGGCGGCTGACCGCCGAGGGGACGCGGCTGGTCGGCGAGGCGGTCTGTGAGGCGCTGCGCAGCTTTTCGCAGACAAAGCTGCACGCAATCCGGATGGGGGATATTTCCTCTTGCCGCGCGGTGTCGCTGGCGGAAAAGCATCTGATTTCTCCGGAGTTCACCGAGGGCGTCCCGACGCGAATGCTGATTCTTTCCGAGGACGAGGACATCAGCATCATGGTTTGTGAGGAGGACCATCTGCGCATCCAGGCGATGGCACCGGGCTTTGCGCTGGATGAGGCGTACCGGGCGGCGGACGCGATCGAGCGGCATCTGGACAGCCGCACGCAGCTCGCCTTTGACGAGCGGCTGGGCTATCTGACCCAGAGTCCGTCGGGGCTCGGCACAGCAATGCGCGCCTCCTTTCTTTTGCATTTGCCTGCCCTTTCCGTCGGGTGGGAGATTTCCCGTCTTTCCTCGACGCTGGATAAGCTGGGGCTTTCGCTGTGCGGTTCTTTTGGCGAGAGCGGCAGCGCCAAAGGGGATCTGTATGTTTTAAGCAATCGTCTGACGCTGGGAATCAGCGAAAAGGAGGCGCTGGACAATCTGAAAGCCATCGCCCTGCAATTGGCGACGCGTGAGCGGACGGCGCGGGAGGAGCTAATGAACGACAACGCCTATATGGATAAAATCCATCGCGCCTACGGGATTTTGAACAGTGCGCGGATGATCAGCGCCGACGAAATGATGGAGCTTTTGTCGCTGGTGCGGCTGGGCGCGGCGGACGGAAGCCTGCCGGTTTGCACCGAGACGGTCAACAGGCTTTTGACCTCTTTGCAGCCGGCAACGCTGAACGCCGATTATGATGAGAGCATGGATGCCCCGACCCGGGAGGCGCTGCGGGCGCAAGCGATTCGCGCCGCCTTTGCCCGGGACGCCGCCGGGGGACAGGACAAAAAAGACAGGCAGGAGGACGAACAAAAGACGTCTGCTGCGGAGTAAACCGGCGCCGGGACGGATATACTAAAAGAGGAAAGAAATTTCCTCTTTTTTTATTTTTCTAAAAACGGGAGGGCGGTTATGTATCAGTTTACGGGATTTACCGAGCGGGCGGGCAAGGCGCTGAATCTGGCGGTGTCTTCCGCCGAGGAGATGGGGCACACCTATGTGGGCAGCGAGCATTTGCTGCTGGGGCTGACGCAGGACACCGGAAGCGTGGCGGCGCTGCTTTTGGAAAAGCAAAACGTGACGGACGTCCGGGTGCGGGAGTGGATTCGCAGCGGAATCGGCACGGGGCTGGCGACCGAGCTTTCGCCGGAGGATTTTACGCCTCGCGCCAAGCACATCATAGAAAACGCGTACCGGCTGGCGAAGGGGATGCGGCTGTCGCTGGCGGGGACGGAGCATCTGTTGCTGTCTCTTTTACGGGAGGACGGCGGGTTCGGGAAGAGTCTGATGGAAAACCGGGGCATCGCCTGCGCCCAGGTAGAAAAGGATCTGCGGCGGGTTCTGTTGGGGGAGCCGGTCAGCGCCGCCGAGGCACGGCGGGCGGAAAAGAAGGAAAAGAAAAGCGAAGCGCTGGCGCAGTATTCCCGGGATTTGACCGAAGAAGCGGCGGCTGGCAAAATCGACCCGGTGATCGGCAGACAGCGGGAAATCGAGCGGGTAATCGAGATCCTTTGCCGCCGTAACAAGAACAACCCCTGCCTGATCGGCGATCCCGGCGTCGGCAAAACTGCGGTGGCGGAGGGACTGGCGCTGCGCATCGTCGAGGGGGAGGCGCCCGATTTTTTGCTTGACAAGCGGATCGTTTCGCTGGATCTGGTGGGGATGATCGCCGGAGCGAGGTATCGGGGAGATTTTGAGGAGCGGATCAAGGCGGTGCTGCGGGAGGCGGAGCAGGCGGGGGATGTGATCCTGTTTATTGACGAGCTTCATACGGTGGTGGGCGCCGGTTCGGCAGAGGGCGCGCCGGATGCGGCAAATATTCTAAAGCCCGATCTGGCGCGGGGCAGCTGCCGCGTTATCGGCGCGACAACGCCGGAGGAATACCAAAGGGATATTGAAAAGGACGCGGCGCTGGCGCGACGCTTCCAGTCGGTCTGGATTGAGGAGCCTTCGCGGGAGGATGCGCTGAAAATCCTGAAGGGACTGCGGGATCGGTACGAGGCCTTTCATCGGGTCAAAATCAGCGAAGAGGCGCTGCGCGGGGCGGTGGAGCTGTCGGCGCGGTATTTGCCGGAGCGCTTTTTGCCCGATAAGGCGCTGGATCTTTTGGATGAGGCGGCGGCAAGGGTGCGGCTGCGCGCCGAGAAAAAAACGCCCCAGCTGCAAAATCTGGAGCGCAAGGCGAAAAATGCGGCGGAGGAAAAAACAGCAGCCATCCTGTCGCAGGATTTTGAGCGCGCCGCCGCGCTGCGGGACCGGGAGCGGGCGTACCGGCGGGAGCTGGCGGAAAAAGCCAAGCCGCCGGCAAAGGCGCCGACGGTGCGAAAAAAGGATATCGCCGAGGTGGTCACCGGCATAACCGGTATCCCGGCGCGGCAGCTGACCGGCTCCGAACGGGAGGAGCTGGCGCTGCTGGAAGAGCGGCTGCACCGGCGGATCGTCGGGCAAGAGGAGGCGGTGGCGGCAGTTGCCCGCGCCATCCGACGCGGCAGGCTCGGCGTGGGGGACCCGGCGCGTCCGGTCGGGTCCTTTCTGTTTTGCGGACCGGCGGGTGTCGGAAAAACCGAGTTGAGCAAAGCCGTTGCCGAGGCGGTATTTGGCTCGGAGCGGGCGTTGATCCGTCTGGACATGTCGGAATATTCGGAAAAGCATACGGTTTCGCGGCTGATCGGCTCGCCGCCGGGCTATGTGGGCTATGAGGAGGGCGGACAGCTGACGGAAAAGCTGCGCCGCCGTCCCTACAGTGTCGTACTGCTGGATGAGATTGAAAAAGCCCATGGGGACCTGTTTTCGATGCTGCTGCAAATTCTGGACGAGGGAATGCTGACCGACGCCAAGGGGCGGCAGGTTAGCTTTAAAAACAGCATTCTGATTCTGACCTCCAACATCGGCGCGCCGGTGCTTGCCGGAACGGACCGGACGGTCGGCTTCGGCGTCGAAGACGAGCCGAAGCCCTCCTTTTTATCCGCCCAGAAGCAGGTGCGGCGGGAGCTGGAACGGGTCTTTCGTCCGGAATTTCTGGACCGGATCGACGAGGTGGTGCTTTTTTTCCCGCCGGATGGGCAGCAGGCGCTGGAAATCACCAACCGCCTGTTGGAAAAGCTGCGGGTGCGATGCCTGGAAAAGGGGATTTCGCTGTCGTTCAGCGACGCGGCGGCAAGGCGGCTCTGTCAAAAGGGCTTTGACCGGCACGGCGGGGCGCGGCAGCTGCGGCGAGTGATCCGTCGGGAGGCGGAGGACCGGCTGTCGGAGCTGTTGCTGCGCGGTGCGCTGCCTGCCGGAGCATATGTATTTGATACGGCGGAGGACGGCTTTACCGTCCGGCGGCGCGGGGACGGGCAGACTGTGGATTAAAGCTCGCGGAAGACCTCCCGGCACAGCCCTTCGGCGGCTTCGGCAAGATCGTCCTCCAAAAGCGCCTGCTCATAATAGGCGTTCATCATATCCCTTAGCTCTCCGGCGGCGCTCTGAGCTTTGACGGCTTCGCTCAGCAGCTCCTTCATGGCTTTTTTGTTAAAGCTCAGGCGAAAGCGGCAGTCGGCGGTCTTTCCCCGATCCAGAAAACGGGTCATATGGATCGTGCGCTCCGTCTGCTGCGGCGCGGGATGATAGCGGTTCGCCGTCACAAAGGCAAGGTTCGCGGCAGGGATCAGAAGATGCTCCGCCTTTTCGGCGGGGTGAAGCTGGCAGTGACAGAGCGTGCAGGCAAGCCCGCGCTGCTCGGCTTCGCGCTTCATTGCGTGAAGGAAGGCGGAGGCTGCCGCGCCGACGCTGTCGTCGATGACGAGGATCCTGCCTGCGGCGGCAGGCGTTTTTTCGTGGATAAAAATCCCCTGAGGTGTTATGGCACTCAGGAAACGGTTGTCTGCCCGGGTTTTTTCGCCGGTGGCTGCCGGAAATTCCCGGGCGGCAAAGCGGGCGGCATAGCGGCGTATTTTATCGCGGTCCAGCGCCGGCGCGAGCAGCAGCTCGCTGTCCGTCCAGACCGAACGCGCCGCCGAGAGGTAGTTCATCACCCGCCGTTGCTGCGCCGCCGCCGCTTTACCCACCAGCCGGAGGGCGGAGGCGTTGCGCCGCAGGGTGTTTCGCTCAAAAAAAAGGTCGGTGTTGACCAGCGTTTCCACCGCGACGGGGTATTTGGCTTCCCGCCCATGGGGATAATTTCCGTCCAAAAAATAGATTTTCTGCTCGGGCAGCGCCAGCGCCTCCAGGCGGGCTGGTGCGCTGGCGTCATAAATTTTCTCTGTTTTCAGACGGCGCTTTTCCGCTTCCCGAAGGATTCGCGCAAGGAAGGCATGGGTGCAAAGCCCGTTGCCGCCCTTGAACAGATAGATATGCCGCGCGGTGTCGGCGTCGCAGAATTCGGAGTAATAGGAATAATGTCCGCCCGCGCAGGGCACACAGAGAAAAAAGCCGTCGGCGTATTGCTTCATAAAGGCGTCCTCCCAACCGATTTTGTTACAGTATATGCGCCTTTGCTCGCCCGTGACGGCGGAAAATGAATTCTTTTCATGGATAGCACAAGAAAGAAAAGTGAACAGAAAAGGGAGTTCATTTACATTTTTTTGATTTTGATTGATTTTTAACAACGGTCGTGCTATAATCTTTTCTGTATGTAGAAAGATGTTTTGAACGGAGGATATGAGCATGGCAGATGCAAAAAAATGTGTACTGACCGGCGCGACCGGGCATGTGGGATATGCGGTTCTTTTGGAGCTGATCGACCAGGGTGAGGACGTTACCATTATGATCCGCAAGGAAAACAAGATGTTTGACGGGCTGAAATGCGAGCGCGTCAAGGGCGATGTGACCGATTACGATTCGCTGGTCAAAGCCTTTGCCGGCATGGACACGGTTTATCATGTCGCCGGCGCGGTAGAGATCAACAAGGGCGCCGAGGAAATGACCTGGAAGGTCAATTTTGAGGGCACCAAGAATGTGCTGAAGGCGTGCAAGGAGACCGGAGTCAGAAGACTGGTGTATATGTCCTCGGTGGACGCGATGCTGCCTTTGCCGGACAATCAGCTGATGGTGGAGCAGACCTCCTTTGATCCCGACGAGCTGGACGGCACCTATGCCAAGACCAAGGCTGCCGCGACCCAGTACCTGCTGGACAACCACGGCGAGGTGGAGCTGGTGGTGCTGCATCCCTCCGCCTGTATCGGCCCCTATGATTTTAAGGTTTCCAGCGTCGGTTCGATGGTCCGTATGTGCATGAAGGGCGCGTTCCCCATCACCATGACCTTTGGCGCGTATAACTTTGTGGATGTGCGCGATGTGGCGAAGGGCACCTATGCTGCCGCCAAGCAGGGCAGAAACGGCGAGTGCTATATCCTTTGCGGCGATTATATGTCGGTGGATACCTTTATCCGTACCCTCTGCCGCGTGACCGGACATAAGGAGCCGAAAATCAAGATCGGCAACGGCATTGTTTCCATCGCCGCCCCGATCATGGAGGTTTATTATAACCTGAGCAAGACCACGCCCCTGTTTACCCGCTATTCCATCCGCAAGCTGAAAGCCAACTGCAATTTCTCCTACGCCAAGGCGGAAAAAGAGTTGGGCTATCACCCGATGACTGTGGAGCAGTCGCTGAAGGATATGGTGGACTGGATCAGCAAGAACCAGTGACCGGGCGCTTTCTCGCAGGATAAAACAGAGCAGGAGTACGAATCGACGGTTCGTACTCCTTTTTTGATGGCTGGCTCGCGCCTTCCGGAAGGGAATGTCTCCGTTCCCGGGAAGCCATCGAGGCGATGCGAAAAAGGCATGAAGGGGATAGATAGATTGAAAATCCGAGCGATATATGCTATGCTAAAGGGGAGGTGAGCGAATGGAGCTTCGGGTTTTAGCGTATTTTCTGGCAGTTGCGCGGGAGGAAAATTTTACCAGGGCGGCGGAGCAGCTGCATGTGACGCAGCCGACTCTGTCCCGGCAGATCGCCGATTTGGAGCAGGAGCTGGGGGTGAAGTTGTTTGTCCGCAGCAGCCATCATGTCGTACTAACGCAGGATGGGATGATCCTCAAACGCCGGGCGCAGGAAATTTTATCGCTGGCGGATAAGACAAAGCGGGATTTCCTGCGGGGGGATGAAACGGTCGAGGGCGTGATTTCCATCGGCAGCGGTGAATTTTTATCCACGCGCCTTTTGACCGATGGCATGGCGCAGTTTCGGGAAAAGCACCCCCGGGTGCGTTTTGAGATTTACAGCGGAAATGCCGGAAATATCCGGGAGCGCATGGAGCGGGGTCTTTTGGATGTGGGTCTGATGGCTGAGCCGATTGACGTTAGGAAATATCATTTCCTGATGATGCCCGTAAAAGAGCAGTGGGGCGCGTTGGTAAGGGAGGATTCCCCTTTGGCAAAAAAAGAACTTCTTCGCCCGCAGGATTTGATGGATATTCCCTTGATTTGCGCCATGGGCGAATTTATGGAAAGCAATGTCGCAAAGTGGCTGGGAGAATATGCGGCGCAGGTTCAAATCATAGCGAAGGGCAATCTGCTCTATAATGAAGCCATGCTGGCGCAAAGCAATATCGGGGCGGTAATCGGCATCCGCCTGAGCTGTCATTATGACGGCTTGCGGTTTATCCCCTTCTCTCCGGCGCTGACCAACGAAACGGCGCTGGTGTGGAAGAAGGAGCAGATCTTTTCCGCAGCGGTGACGTCTTTTCTGGATTTTGCTGAAAAATACCTGAAAAGCATTTCTAATGATAAGAAATAAGTATTAGACATGATACAAGCAGCGAGGTATAATAAAGGTGATCCCAAAGGGACGCCTTTATTTTTTACGAAAGGAGGGGTCGCCGTTGACCATGGCGCAGGTCAGTGAAAAATATCAGATTCCCATGGAAATTTTACGCGAATATGAAAGCTGGGACCTGGGCGGTGAAGCGAAAAAAATCCTGGGCGCGCGGCAGTACGATGACAGCGATATAAAGCGGCTGAGTATCGTGCTGACGCTCCGGGAGGCAGGCTTTACGGGCAGGGAAGCCGAAAGGTATATGAAGCTTCTTGCCCGGGGAGAGGCGACGGAGGCGGAGCGCTTAAAAATGATCAACGACAGGCGCGGTGGAACGCTGGACGAAATCCATCGAAAGGAAAAGCAGCTGGACCGCCTGGACTATCTGCGCTTTTCGATGCAAAGAGAAGGTCGCCGGACAACCGAATAGGAGGTTTTTCCGTTCCGATGGATGTCGTTATGGCGCCGGAGCCCCTGCGGCAGGCGAAGACGGCAAAACCCTTCAGGTGATAAGGAGAACAGGTATGAAATATCTATCGTATGAAGACTTTGAAAAGGTAAATGTTTTTGGAAAAGGCGACGACAACGAAGCCTTTGCGCAGTATTTTACCGGGGCTTCCTTTTTGAAGCCGCTGACAAATCCGAGCAAGACAGGGGTTTTTCTTGCCAATGTCACCTTTGCGCCGGGCTGCCGCAACAACTGGCATATCCATCACGCAAAAAAAGGCGGCGGTCAGATTCTGATCTGCACCGCCGGCGAGGGCTGGTATCAGGAGGAAGGCAAAGCGGCGGTCAGCTTGGCGCCGGGGATGGTGATTACCATTCCGCCGGAGGTCAAGCATTGGCATGGCGCGAAAAAGGACAGCTGGTTTTCTCATATCGCCGTGGAGGTGCCGGGAGAACAGACTTCCAACGAATGGTGCGAGCCGGTGGACGATGAGGCATACAAGAGGCTGGCGTAAACAGAAGGAGCAGGCATATGCAATATACAAAATTAGGAAATTCCGATTTGCAGGTATCCCGTATCTGTCTGGGCTGTATGGGCTTTGGCGACGCGGGAAACGGTCAGCACAGCTGGACGGTTGACGAAGCGCATTCCCGCGAGATCATCAAAAAAGCTCTGGCGCTGGGCGTAAATTTCTTTGATACGGCGATTGCCTATCAAAGCGGCACCAGCGAGCAATACCTCGGCAGAGCTCTTCGTGATTTTGCAAAGCGGGAGGATGTGGTGATCGCGACAAAATTCTTGCCCCGCACAGCGGAGGAAATCGAGCAGGGCGTTTCCGGGCAGAAGCATATTGAAGCGATGCTGGACAAAAGCCTCGAAAACCTCGGCGTGGATTATGTGGATTTATATATTTACCATATGTGGGACTACGCCACGCCCTTATACGATATGATGGAAGGACTGAACAAAGTCGTAAAAGCGGGCAAGGTACGATATATCGGTATCTCTAACTGCTTTGCGTATCAGCTTGCCAAGGCAAACGCCCTTGCCGGACGGGAGGGTTTTGCCAAATTCATATCGGTGCAGGGACATTATAACCTGATCTTTCGCGAGGAGGAGCGGGAGATGGTGAAGCTGTGCCGGGAGGATCACATTGCGCTGACCCCGTATAGCGCCCTGGCGGGCGGGCGGCTTTCCAAGCGTCCCGGCGAGACCTCGAAACGCTTGCGGGAGGACAGCTATGCCCATCTGAAATATGACGCCACCGCCGAGCAGGACGGCGTCATTATTGCCCGGGTCGCCGAGCTTGCCGAAAAGCACGGCGTATCCATGAGCGAAATTTCTCTGGCGTGGCTGTTGACCAAGGCCGCCGCTCCCGTTGTGGGCGCCACCAGGCTCTCTCATATCGAGGGGGCGGCAAAGGCGGTGGACCTTGTATTGAGCACCGAAGAAATTGCATATTTGGAAGAACCCTATGTGCCGCATACCCTTGTGGGGGTGATGGCGCAGAACACCCCCGCTGCCGCAAAGGAAGCCCATGTCTGGTCGGTGGGCAATCAGAAAATCTAACAGGAGAAGCGAAGATGGATTTGTATCAAACGGACCCGGAATTTATGGAACGCTTTGCCCATTTTGCGTGGGGCGAAGTTGTAAATGAAGAAAATCAGCAGCTCCCGGAGAAGCCCCGTTATCTGGCGATTCTGGCGGCGCTGATCGGCTGTGGTGGCGTAGACGCCTATTGTGAGACGCTGCCGAAGGCGCTGGAGGGCGGCATGGCGCCGGAGGCGATCAAGGAGCTGGTGTATCAAGCCGTCGCCTATTTGGGCTATGGAAGGGTGCTGCCTTTTTTGAACGGCACCAACAAGCTCTTTTCGGCAAAGGGGATTGGGCTGCCGCTTCCCGGGCAGGCAGCGACCACCCTGGAAAACCGGTTGGAAGAGGGGGCAAAGGCGCAGGCGGAAATCTTCGGCGCGCCGATGAAGGAGGCGTGGAAGAACGGGCATATCAACCGTTGGCTCGCTGCGAACTGCTTTGGCGATTACTATACCCGTCGGGGACTTTCCCTTGCCGAGCGGGAGATGATCACGTTTTGCTTTCTGATGGCGCAGGGTGGCTGCGAGCCGCAGCTGATCGCCCATGTCAGGGGGAATCGGCAGCTGGGCAACGACAGAGCTTTTCTGATTCGCGTGGTCTCGCAGTGTCTGCCCTATATCGGGTATCCCCGCAGCCTCAACGCCCTCGCCTGTATTGACAGGGCGTCCTCGGAATGAAGGCGCGCCGCGGGTTTTCAATCCATGAAAAAAAAGACAGCGCAGCCCTCTTTTTTGAGGGGCACACGCTGTCTTTTTGTCCGTTTGGCGGCTTAGCCGAGGATGCTTTGCACCCCGTCCAGCACGGAATCGACGGTTTTCAGGGCTTTGGCGGCGGTTTTTTTCATTTTGCGTTTGGCGGCGGATTTGCCGGTCATGCTTGCGCCGACGGCGGCAATGGTCCCTCCGATGGCGCAAGCCGCGCCGATGCCCTTCATCATGGTGGTTTTATTCATGGTCGTCAGTCCTTTCTCTTGCATTTCATGACATATTGTGCTACCATATTGTATAAATATCCTTGGAATTTTCAGGAAAAGAGGAACCTATTTTGAAGCATCAGAAGCGCGTGGCGGCGATCCACGATATCTCCGGCTTCGGCAAATGCTCCCTGACGGTGGCTTTGCCGGTGCTTTCCGCCGCCGGCATTGAAACGGCGGTTATGCCGACGGCGGTGCTTTCGACCCACACCGCCTGCAAGCCCGGCTATACCTATCGGGACCTGACCGAGGATCTGCTGCCCTTTGCCGAGAGCTGGAAGGCGAACGAGCTGCGTTTTGACGCGATTTACAGCGGCTTTTTGGGCAGCAGCGAGCAAATAGAAATCGTCGGTCAGATCTTTGATCTGCTGGCGGAGGAAGAGACGCTGAAAATCGTTGACCCCGCCATGGCGGATAACGGCAGGATGTACAGCGTCTTTGACCGTGCCTTCGCGGTGGATATGGGCGAGCTGTGCCGCAAGGCGGATGTGATTGTGCCCAATTTTACGGAGGCGGCGTTTATGCTGGGGGAGGAATACCGAAAGCCCCCCTATACGCAGGACTATGTCCGCGCGCTGACGGAGCGTCTGGCGGAGCGGTTTGAGGTGTCGGTGGTGCTGACCGGCGTCGCCTATGACGGCAGTCACATCGGCGCGGCAGCCTTTGACCGGAAAAGGGGCGTTTATGAGGAAAAGCTGACCGAAAAGGTCGGCGGCATGTACCATGGCACCGGCGATGTCTTCGCCAGTGTGCTGACCGCCGGACTGGTGCGCGGGCAGGATTTGATGAAGGCGAGCGCGGCGGCGGTGGCGTACACCTTCACCTGTATCGACCGCACGTTCCGGGAGTACCCGTATATGACCTACGGCGTGGATTTTGAGAGCGATCTGTACAAAATGCGCCAGATCACCGAGCCGTAAAGAAAAGAGGATCGCGGATGCGTGAATTGAATATTGTATTGGTCGAGCCGGAGATCCCGCAGAATACCGGCAATGTGGCGCGCACCTGCGCGGCGACCGGGGCAAGACTCCATCTGGTGGAGCCGATGGGCTTTACGGTGGACGACCGAAAGCTGAAACGGGCGGGGCTGGACTATTGGCATCTGCTGGACATTACTTATTATTCTTCTCTGGCAGATTTTTTTGAGAAAAACAGGGGCGGCGCCTTTACCTATTTTTCCACCAAGGCGCCGAAGGTCTACACCGAGGTTGCCTATCCCGACGGTGCGTTTCTGGTCTTCGGGAAGGAAACGAAGGGGCTGCCGGAATCGCTTTTGCACGATAATCCGGAGCACACGGTACGTATCCCGATGATTGATGAGGCGCGCAGCCTGAATTTATCCAATTCGGTTGCCATCGGCGTCTATGAGGCGCTGCGGCAGTGGGGCTTTCCCCGACTCAAGACCATCGGTCAGCTGCGGGAATACCGCTGGGAATAAAAAGGAGCCGTGGGCAGCCGACCCGCGGCTTTTTGTGTGGGGAAAAGGCAAACGGAACCGTGCCCGGGGGCAGCGGTTCCGTTTGTCATAACAGGAAGAGATTAAACGGGAAATCGGAGAATGGAATCAGTCGTCGGCGTTGGCTTTCGCGTCGGCGATGACTTTTTCGGCGACCTCGGCGGGGGCGTCCTCATAGCGGCAGAACTCGCTGGTATAGCTGCCTCTGCCGGCAGTGACCGAGCGCAGTACCGTGGAGAAATCGCCCATATTCGCCATGGGAACCTCGGCGGTCAGCTCCTGCATTTTCGGGTCCTCCGCCGGACCCATGCCCAGTACTCTGCCGCGGCGCTTGGTGATATCGCCCATGATGTCGCCCAGATTTTCGTCGGGCAAAAGAACCTTGACCGTGCCGATCGGCTCCAGAATGGTGGGCTTCGCCTCGGGGATGGCGGCTTTCAGCGCCAGCTGGGCGGCGGTTTTGAACGCCATTTCGGAGGAATCGACCGGATGATAGGAGCCGTCGTACAGCGTCGCTTTGATACCGACCATCGGATAACCGGCGATCATGCCCCGGGCGACGCTTTCGCGCAGACCTTTTTCTACGGCGGGGAAGAAGTTTTTGGGCACCGCGCCGCCGACCACTTCCTCGGCGAACTCGAAGCCCTCGCCGTCGATGGGCTCAAAGCGGATCCAGACATCGCCAAACTGACCGTGACCGCCGGACTGCTTTTTGTGGCGCCCCTGCTTGGAGACGGTTTTGCGGATGGTTTCACGATAGGGAACCTTCGGCACCTCCAGATCGACGGAAACGCCGAATTTGGTCTTTAATTTGGAGACGATCACGTCCAGATGCTGTTCGCCCTGACCGGCGACAATCTGCTCGCGGGTTTCTTCGTCGATATAGGTTTTGATGCTCGGATCCTCGTGGGAGAGCTTTTTGAGCCCGGTGGCGACTTTTTCCTCTTCGCCCTTTTTCTGGACCTTGACAGCCATGGCAAGGCAGGGGGCGGGGAAGTCGATGCCGTCGATGGTGACGGGCTTTTTGGCGTCGCAGAGCGTGTCGCCGGTTTTGAAGCCGTCCAGCTTGGTAATAACGCCGATGTCGCCGGCGGTGATTTTGGCGGTGTCCTCGGTCTTGCCGCCCTTGACGGTGACCAGCTTGCCCAAACGGACCGCTTCGCCGGTGCGCGCGTTGATGTACGCGCCGTCCGGCTTCAGCGCGCCAGAGGCAACCTTAAAGTAGGACATCTTGCCCACAAAGGGGTCGGCGACGGTCTTAAAGCAGATCGCGGCGGTATCGGCGGCGGCGTCGCAGGGGATCTCGATCGGCTCGCCGCCAGCGTCCCTGCCGCTCTCCTTCAGGTCGGCGGGGGCGGGGGCATATTTGCGCAGGGCGTTGAGGATCAGGTCCACGCCCTCCAGCGTCTGACCGGAGCAGGCATAGACCGGGATGATCAGCCCGTCCTTGACGCCGGTCTTTAAGCCTTTGACGATTTCGTCATGGGTGAAGGGCTCCTCCTCAAAGAATTTCATCATCAATTCCTCGTCGGCGGAGGCGACCGCCTCGGTAAAGGCGGCGTGCAGCTCGGCGATGGTATCGTTCTCGGGCATGGCGGTTTCTTCCGCCTTGCCGTTTTTATAGACAAAGGCTTTGTCCTGTAAGAAGTTGACGTAGGAAACGACCTTGCCGTTTTCATAATGGGGGACGACCACCGGACAGATGACCGTGCCGTAACGCTCCTTCAGCGCGTCGATGGTTTTGTAAAAATCGGTGTTTTCCGCGTCGCATTTGGTGACGGCAAAAATTTTGGCAAGGGCGCGGGACTTGGCGGCTTTGACGGCTTTTTCGGCGCCGACGTCAAATCCGGAGCCGGCGGCAAGCACCACCATCAGGCAGTCTGCCGCACGCACACCCTCATAAAGCCCGCCGGCGAAATCAAAGAAGCCGGGGGTGTCGATCAGGTTGATTTTTACGTCTCTCCATTCCAGCGGCGCGACGGCGGAGGAAACGGAGATATTTCTCTTTTTCTCCTCGGGGTCATAGTCCATGACGGTGTTGCCGTCGGTGACCTTGCCCAGACGTTCGGTGGCGCCGGCAACGTACAGCATGGCTTCCGCCAGAGTGGTTTTACCTCTGCCGCCGTGGCCGGCAATGACGACATTGCGAATGTCCTGTGCTTGATAGTCTTTCATAAATATTCCTCCTGTTATGTTTGCACAAATTACATCATGCAATGGATATGAATAAAAAATTTTTAAGCAATTTGCAAACTATGGAAAATATTTTACCACACTCTTTTGCTGATTTCAATAACTGTTTTGTAAAAAGAAAGGATTTTTTTGTGAATTTTTGTAGGGCGGCGGATTCCGCCTGCCAAAACGCGGAAAATGGTCATGAATTATTCATTGCAAAGAGGGCGGCGCTGTGCTACAATACCATTTATATGGAAAGAAAGACGGAGCGTTTCATGGTATGAAAAAACAACTCAACGCCATTGCCCCGATCCCGAAGGGGCAGTATATTTTATGGATGGTCATCCGCGTGCTGCTCTTTGCCTACGGGGTATACGGGCTGTTCAACGGCTCTTTGACCAAGTTTTTGATGGGGATGTTCTCCATCGCCTTTACCCATTTGTGGGATCTGTTTCAGCTTTTGGGCGGCAGGAGCTTTATCACGCGGGTCGGGTATTTTTCCCAGACGCTGTTGAATGTATTCATCTTCTTCGGCTGCGTGATCGGTCCCTATTTCAATGACAGCACCAATTTTCAGCTGATCGATATTTTTGAGCACACCTTCGCCGGCGTTCTGGCGTCGTGGTTTGGGTATGATCTGGCGACGGCGATCCAGGGCAAAAAGCATCACCTCAAGCCCGCGCTGGCGGCGCTGTTTTGTATTTTGTTTTCGGTGAGCATCGGCGTGGCGTGGGAGTTTTATGAGTTTACCATGGACCGCATATACGGCTATCAGCTGCAAAATTCGCTGGTTTTGTCCGAAGCCGGGCTGGTGGACACCATGGAGGATATGATCTGCTGCGCTGTCGGCGCGCTGGCGGGGATGTTCCTGGTGGCGTTTTACAAAAACGGCATCATCGGCAAAAACCGCAGAGCGCTGCGTCAGAAGGTCAAAGCCCAGTCCAAATTTGACCGGGAGGAAGAACTGGCGTATCTGGATGAATTGAAACAGGCGGAATCTTCCGCGCCAAAGGAGCGTTTATCATGAGCATTCAATTGAGTATTGACAGCACCATTACGCTGCCCGGAGAGCAGCTGGAAAAATACCGGATTTCGGTGATGCCGATGCATATTGTTTTCAGCGGCGAGAGCTTTGACGACAGCGTCAATATCGACGCGAAGAGCTTGATCGAGCGGTATGAGCAGACCGGTGAGATCCCGTCGACCTCCGCCTGCTCTATCGGCGAATATCAGGATCTGTTCGCCGGGCTGACGGCGGACGGAAGCGAGGTGATTCACTTCTGCATGGCGTCGGAGATGTCCAGCACCTATCAGAACGCGACGGCAGCGGCGGCGGATTTCCCCTCCGTGTCGGTGGTGGACACCCACAATATCACCTCGGCGGCGGGGCTGATGGTGTTGAAAGCCGCCGAGCTGCGGGACAACGGCTATTCGGTCAAGGAGATTTTGCGCCATGTGGAGCTAATGCTGCCGAAAATCCGCTCCAGTTTTATTCTGGAAAACCTTTCCTTTTTGGCTAAGAACGGCAGATGTCCCAGTGTGGTCGCTTTCGGCGCAAATGTATTGGGTATCAAGCCTTCGATTGTGGTGGAAAACGGCAAAATGTCGGTGGGTAAGAAATTCCGCGGCAAGTTCGACGCCTGCATCGTCAAATATATTCGCGATTTGTTGGAAAACAACGATAAGATCGATACCTCCCGCGTCAGTGTGGAATACGCCTATGGCATCACCGACGCCCAGATCGATATGATCAAAAAAGAGGTGCGCAAGTATAAAAAGTTCGACGAAATACTGACCGTTTACACCAGCTCCACCATCACCGCCCATTGCGGACAGGGGGTTATCGGTGTTCTGTATTTGGAAAAATAATTTTGCAGGGTATCTGAAAAGGCAAAGTGCTGTTTACAAAGAGCGACCGTAAACCGGTGATATCGGTTTTACGGTCGTTTATTTTTGTAATGTGTAAAAAATGAACATGACAACTTAAAAAATAAATTAATATATAAATGTTGTTATATTTGTATAGTCAAAAAACAATAAATAGTAATAAAAAATAATATTATTCTAAAAAGTGTATTATTTTTTGTTCTGACCTATGCTAAACTTATTATAGAATAAAGATAAAGCTGAATGATTTGGCGATATTGCTTGCGTGTTGAAAATGTTTGATTGTGATGAATGAAATTACATTTTAAAAATAAGGCGGTGATTCCCATGATTTATTCTATTGACTTTCTATGACAGTTACTGAGAAGATTTTTTGCTTATGTAAAGTTGTTGCAACCTATCAGCGAATCTAATTTTCAACAGACAACGGCTGTGGCTGTTCCTATTGTTTCTCTTCCGTTTCCATCATAGAAAGTCATATAAACAAACGACGATATTTTCTTATGATTAAAAAGGAACGCGCCATAGGATATGATTATTGGGTGTATTCCAGGTCGTGGGCTTTTGTTAATGATTTCAGGTACTTTCATACTGCCCGGGCAGCTGCGGGGAGCAATACTTTCTCCGGCAAACTCTCTGCTGCACCGCCGCAAACGACAACAAACGAATCGGCTAATTTTGAGTATAAATTACGAAAGAATGCCGAAGTAGGTCAGGTTTGGCAGCTTGATGGAAGACACTCTATTATCATTACACGAGTAACGCAAATGCCGGGTGGTTATAATTATGTCTGGTATAGTGCGCAT
>CASFQZ010000057.1 GCA_949296825.1 uncultured Eubacteriales bacterium | reverse complement strand
GAGGCACCCGATCCTGCGGATTATGACAATCCCGGTGTCGAATCCATGGCGAAGGATGTATTCCTTGCCATCATGGCGAAGCTTGACACCATCGTCAACGCCGGCGACGGCGAGGCTGCGCTCCAGACCATGCTGGATATGCTGCCCAATATCGTTTACTTCATCAACGCGGGCGGTCTGACGGCTTCGGTCAATAACCTGCTGTTGAGCGTCAATGTCCTGGTAGAAGCTGCGGCGCCGCTGACCGGTATGGACGGCAATCTGACCGACCTGATCAACGGTTTCCTGGCTGACGAAGGCATCGAGCTTGACCTGAACGCGATTGATATGTCCGCCATTTCCAAGGTGCTTGCCGCCAAGCTTGGCCTGTATGTGGAAGACGCTGTCAGCATCACCACCGAGGACGGCGAATGGAATTACCTGAAAGACCTGTACATCGGTCAGCTGGTTGACAACACCGCAAACAGCGTTTCCGGCATGGACTCCTACATGGCGGTGCCCACCGAAGACGGCACCACCCAGAGAGATGTTCTCACGGTTCTGCTGTGCGCTGCGCTGGATATGATCAAGTACCCGCAGAACAAGGATGTCCTTGTCGGCTGGTTCGGTGAAAATGTCTATCAGGGCATCATGAATGTATTCGCGCTCAAGGGCGACGGTGCGTATCAGGATGTTGACTGGATGTATACCGAAAACGGCGAAGTTCTCGACGAGTACAAAGACAAGGTATTCTCCCCGCTGGAGGATCTGAAGGGTACCTTCGATTATGGCTACGACGAGTACTGGACCAAAGAAAAAGCCAACTATGTCGCTGATAACCTCAACGATTTCATCAACGGCTTGATCAAGCTGTTGGGCGTTGAAATCAACGGCGTCAATCTGGATGACATCGGCGGCATTATTGAACAGCTGATCGGTGAAAACCTGTACACCAACGCCAATGCGGCGGCTCTTGCGAAAGAGGTTGCCAATCTGGTGGCGCAGTTCGCGGATTACGGCGACGGTCTGATCACCGAGGCGCTCAAGGAAGTGCTCGGCGTTGATCTGACCATCTATGAGAAATACGCGGACGGCAACTATGACTTCGGCATTGAGACCGGCAACAGAGAGCAGTTCTCCGACGCGATCGTCGAACTGGTCATGCCGCTGGAGCCCATCCTGAAAGTCATCCTGACCGGTGAGGATCTTAAGCTTTTGGTCGATAAAGAAGGCAATACCGCTGTTACCATCTATGGCGGTGAGGGTTACAAGTACGCGGTGATCCCGCTGCTGGAGGCCTTCGATCGCGACAATCCGAACATCAAGACGCCGGAAGAGTACGCGAATGATGTCGCTGCGGATCCCGAAGCGCTGGTTCGCGATATCCTGAATCCGATCTTCGACGTTATGGATTATGTCCTTGAGGATCCGATGAATCATCTGCTTGAAGTTCTGCCCTCCCTGATCTACTTCATCAACTCCAACGGTGTGGATACGGTCTTCAAGAACGCCATCCACCCGATCACCGAAATCCTGACGGCGATTGAGCCGATCACCGGACCGGTGAACCTGTATGATGTCCTTGGCGTTGATTTGAGCGAGATCGACGCGGCGTATGTGGTCGATCTGGTCGGTGACATGATCGGCGAAGGTCTCGGCGAAGAGCTGACGCCTTTGGTGATCAACACCGTTGCCGATATGACCATGGGCAAGCTGGTTTCCTACACCTCCAAGAATGGCAATCCCGCCTTCACCATGGAGTATGTGGAGGGCGACGCCAGCCTTGCCGGTTCGGCGGATATGATCACGGTTCTGCTGCGCTTTGCGCTGAAGTGGATCACCCTGCCCGAGAATCAGGAGACGGTGAAGAACCTCATCAAGGAGAACATCCCCGATGCCCAGACTGCCGAATATGTCCTTGGCACCTATGAGACGCTCTGCACCTATCTTGATAAGCCGCACGGCATTAACATGATGCTCGGCGTTGTGTATTATGTCTTCTACGGTTTGGATATCGCGGTTGACGAGACCAACCAGTGGTTCGACGATGTCAACGGCAAATGGCAGTTCATCATCAAGCTCTTCGACGGCGCCGATTCGGATTACCTGTCGAACTTCGGCGATGCGCTGCACAAGCTGTTCGGCTTCACCGAGGATGTCGTTGACGAAGACGGCATCGCCTCCAACGGTCTGATCGCCTTCTTCCAGAAGATTATCAACTGGTTCAAGGCCATCATCGAGTGGATCAAGAATCTGTTTGCCGGTATCGGCGGCTGATTCTATTGACAAAAAAAGAGGGGACCTCATTGGAGGTTCCCTCTCGCCGCCCGGCGTCCCCGGGCGGCTTTTTTAATGCAATAGAACAAAAGACCGGAAAGGCGCGAAAGGCAGCTTTCCGGTCTTTTTGGGCAAAAAAAGATCACCGGGGTTGGTAAACCAAAGCCCCGGCGATCGATGGAGCTACTGATCCGATTCGAACGGACGACCTGCTCATTACGAGTGAGCTGCTCTACCTGCTGAGCCACAGTAGCGTGCGCAGCCTTTACAAGGTTGCTCTTTATTTTATCATATTCATATCTGTTTTGCAAGAGTTTTTTTGATTTTCTTTACGGATCCAGGCGCCAGAATTTTCGGTCCAGATCGCGGTATTGCACCGCTTCCGCCAGGTGCTGCACCTCAATGGTTTCACTGCCGTCGAGATCGGCGATGGTGCGAGACAGACGCAGGATCTTGTCATAGGCACGGGCAGAAAGTCCCAGTTTGTCAAACACCTGATGCAGCATGGTCTGCGCCGGGTCGGTCAGCACGCAGTATTTGCGGGTCATGGCGGCGGTCATTTTAGCGTTGCAGGTGATGCCCGTGCGCTGGAATCGCTCTTTCTGGACATTGCGGGCGGCGTTGACCCGCTTTTTGATTTCGGCGGAACTTTCGGCGGGAAGGGTGTTGCTCAGCTGGTCGTAATTGATTGCGCCCACCTCGATATGGATGTCCATGCGGTCCAAGAGCGGTCCGGACACCCGCGCCAGATACTTGGCGGGCGTGCCCTTTGGGCAGGTGCAGGGGCGGGTCGGATGACCATAATAGCCGCAGGGGCAAGGGTTCATCGCGGCAATCAGCATCAGCGAGCAGGGATAAGAGACGGTGCCCGCTGCCCGCGACAGTGTGATTTTTCCATCCTCCAGCGGCTGCCGCAGCGCTTCCGTGGTAGCTCTGCCGAACTCGGGCAATTCGTCCATAAACAATACGCCGTTGTGCGCCAGCGAGATTTCGCCGGGCTTTGGCACTGTGCCGCCGCCGGACAATCCTGCTGACGAGATTGAATGATGGGGTGCGCGGAACGGCCGCCGGGTAATCAGCGCCGTGCCTGACGGCAGTTTGCCGGCGACGGAGTAAATCTGCGTGGTTTCCAGTGATTCCTCCAGCGTCATATCCGGCAAAATGGAAGGCAGGCGCTTGGCAAGCATACTTTTGCCCGAGCCCGGCGGTCCGATCAACAGACAGTTGTGCCCGCCCGCCGCTGCAACCTCCAGCGCGCGCTTTGCGGCACTTTGTCCCTTGACATCAGCAAAATCCGGCTGCTCCAGCGGCTCCGGCTGGGTGTTTTCCAGGGAAAATACCACCGGGGCAATGGGCTGATCGCCGGTCAGATGGTTGATCATTTGCTTTACGGTTTTGACGGGGTAAACGGTGACATCGCGCACAACCCGCGCTTCTGCCGCGTTTTCTTCCGGGATAAAAACGGTATGAATGCCAGTTTTTGCCGCAGAAATCAGCATCGGCAGCACACCGCGCACCGGGCGGACATCCCCCGCCAGGGACAGTTCGCCGATAAAGGCGCATCCGTCCAGAGCCATTCGCAGTTGATCTGAGGCTTTCAGAATTGCCATCAGAATCGCCAGGTCATAAAGGGAGCCCTCTTTCTTTTTGCTGGCAGGCGCCAGATTGACCGTAATATGTTGATAGGGAAAAGAAAAACCGCTGTTTTTGATTGCCGCTTCCACCCGCTCCCGCGCTTCGCTGACGGCGGTGTCCGGCAGGCCGACGACATCAAAGCGCGCCCTGCCTCGGTTGATATTGGCCTCTGTTTCCACCGGATAGGTCTCTAAACCGAAAATACCAAGACTGTTTACGGTTGCGAACACGGCGCTGCCTCCTTTTTCATTCAGATCATTTCCTCGGGTTTGCACACCCGGTCAAAAGCTTCCGCTGTCAGGAAACCAAGGCGGGTACAGGCTTCTTTGAGAGAGATGTTCTCCTGGTGGGCAAGTTTTGCGGTTTTCGCGGCGTTTTCATAGCCGATGCTGGGGCTGAGCGCCGTTACGAGCATCAGGGAATTATGCAGATTTTCACGCATTTTTTCCCGATTAGCGGTGATGCCGACGGCGCAGTTGCGGTTAAAGGAATCCATGCCGTCGCTCAAAAGCCGGATCGATTGCAGAACGTTATAAATGCAGACCGGCATAAAGACATTCAGCTCAAAATTCCCTTGGGACGCTGCCAGAGAAACGGCGGTGTCATTGGCAATGACCTGCAATGCGACCATGGTCAGCGCCTCACACTGGGTAGGGTTGACCTTGCCGGGCATGATGGAAGAGCCGGGCTCATTTTCGGGAATAAAAATTTCGCCCAGACCGCAGCGGGGACCACTGGCAAGAAACCGCACATCGTTGGCGATTTTCCACAGGTCCGCTGCCAGTGCTTTCAGGGCCCCGTGCAAAAAAACCAATTCATCCTTGCTGGTCAGAGCGTGAAATTTATTTTCCGCTGTGTGGAAGGGCACTCCGGTCATCTCGCTGAGGGCTTGCGCCGTCAAATTGCCAAACTGCTTCGGCGCGTTCAGCCCGGTGCCGACCGCCGTTCCCCCCAGCGCCAGGGAGGAAGCTTGCTGCAGTGCGGCAATCACCATTTTTTTATCTTCCGCAAGGCTTGCGCGCCAGCCGCTGATCTCCTGCGAAAAGGCAATCGGCGTAGCGTCCTGCAGATGGGTACGGCCACTCTTGATTGCGCCGCGGTTTTTATATTCCAGACAGCGGAAGGTATCGATCAGCGAATCCAGCGCCGGCAGCAGTCGCTCCCGCACCGCCAGGCTTGCCGCAATGTGCATGGCGGTGGGGAAGGTATCGTTGGAGCTCTGGGACATATTTACATGGTCGTTGGGGTGCAGCAGCGGTTCTCCCGCGATCTCGTTGCCCCGGTTGGCGATGACTTCATTGACATTCATATTGGATTGGGTCCCACTGCCGGTCTGCCAGACCACCAGCGGAAAATGCCTGGTCAGCTGTCCTGCGTGGATTTCATCCGCCGCTTGGCAAATCAGCTCACAGCGCGTTTCGTCCAGTTTTCCAAGACGGCAATTGACCAGAGCCGCCGCCTTTTTCATCAGGGCAAAGGCGGCGATAATCTCCCCGGGCATTTTTTCCTCGCCGATGCGAAAATTCATATAACTGCGCTGGGTCTGTGCGCCCCAGTATTTATCTGCGGGCACCGCAACGGTCCCCATGGAATCGTGCTCCATCCGAAATTCCAACAAAGGTCACCTGTCTTTCGATTGTACAAATCTATTTATCTTATGATAATATAATTCGTGGGAATAGTCAACGAAATCAAAGAAAAAAGAGCTCCTCTGCTCAAAATGGCAACAGTTTGTCATAACATTCTGTAATTTATATTTTATTCTAAACTTATTCTTATATTTTTAACATCTTTCCGTTAAAATTAGCATACTTCCATGGACTTGTACAAAAAAAGTATGGATTGGCTATATTTTGACAATGCGAGCCAAAAGTCAGACAGGTTTCTAAAAATAGCACAGAATTATTCAAAAACTTGAATTTTTATTTACTCAATAAACTTTATTTATGGAGACTGCAGCTCTGGAGGTAATGAAATGGCAGAAACGGAAAAAAAGAAAAAGCCGCAGCGCAACGCTCTGCGCTCCCAGAAACTGATTAAAAAGGCGTTCGCAAAGCTTCTGCACGAAAAAGAGTTGAGCAAGATTACCGTTTCCGATATCGTCAAGGAAGCGGAAATCTGCCGCGGCACATTTTACGCCCATTTTATGGACATCAATGATCTGTTTGATCAGATGGAATCCGAAATCATGGATTATGTCATGAAATTCATTGATGAGATGGGCGTGGTGAATTTTTTGGAGGATCCGCAGCCGGTGCTGGAAATGGTGATGTCAGCCATTGAAAAGGATAAGGATTTTTATAAAAATCTGTTGTTGAACAAGAGCGCAACGATCATTTCCGAACGAATGATCAATATGCTGCGCGATAAATTTGTGGATGATATCACCACGCGCTATCCGAATAAATCCAAAGATGAGACCAAAACCTTCCTGATCTTTACAGCCAACGGCATTCAGGGACTGTTTACCCGCTGGCTGAATGACAACGCGCCGGTTTCCACTAAAGGTGTGATTGAGATGCTTTGCCGCATGATCGGCGGTTGTATGGCAGTTTTTGTCGGCGAGCAGGAGAGTGAAAAATGATTCTTGCCGTAATTGACGGTCAGGGTGGCGGATTGGGCGCGAAGCTGACCGAGGAATTGCGCAAAGCCATGCCTGATGCGCAGATTCTGGCGGTGGGGACCAATGCTGTGGCGACGGAGCGCATGATCAAGGCGGGCGCCGATCGGGCGGCAACCGGCGAAAACGCGGTGAAGGTGGTTTGCCGCCGGGCGGATGTAATTACCGGTCCTGTCGGCATCGTGGTCGCCGATTCCATGATGGGAGAGATTACCCCTGCCATAGCGCTTGCCGTTGCCCAGAGCAGCGCGAAGCGGGTTTTGGTGCCGGTTGGTAAATGTGAAACCGTTGTGGTCGGCTCGGAGGATAAAACCATATCAGAGCTGATTGGGAAAGCGGTGCGCCGGATCGCGCGGCAAAATGAAAGCTGTGAATAAACCGAAAAAAGAGCGAACGCCGCAGCGCCCGCTCTTTTTTGTTTGACGCCGGGGATTTACTTTTTTGTGTCGGTGTGTTAAGATTTTTCGGGAAGTGATTGCGGTGAAGAAAGTGATTGTTGCTGGTATGGGGCATGGCGGATTGGCAGCCGCCGCGCTTTTGGCGAAAGCAGGGTTTCAGGTCTCGGTGTTTGAGCAAAGGAGCGAGGGAACACTCGGGTATGACTGGACCGATATTTTTGACCCGAAGGCTCTTGCCGCTGCGGGATTGCCGATGCCGCCGCAGGAGCAGTTTTCCTATAAAGAGGATATGACATTTTATGGTCCCTCACAGCGGGTCGGACTGCGGCAGCATGTGCCGGCCGCGAAGCGGGAAATCAAGATGGAGCGGCGGGACATTTACGCTCTGCTCATCCGGCACGCGGCAGAATGCGGCGCTCGATTGTATTATGCGCATAAGGTGCTTGCGCCGATTTTTTCCGGCAGCCGAGTGGTCGGCATTTCGACGGACAACGGCGATTTTTATGCCGATCTGGTGATTGACGCCTGCGGGATGAACTCGCCGGTGCGCGGTCAGTTGCCGGATTTTGTTCCGATTGAAAAATCCGTTGCGCGGGAGGATTGTATCACGATTTATCGGGCGTTTTTTGACCGCGCTTCTTGGGCGCCGACGGAGGATCCGTTTCAGGTGATACTTTTCGCCGATGCGATTCGCGGGATCAGCTGGATTGCGACGGAAGAAGAGCATACCGATCTTTTGATTGGAAGATTTGAAGAGTTCGACGAAGCGGAAGTGGAGCGATTTGCCGATTTTTTGCGTAAAACGCACCCACAGCTTGGCAAAACGGTGGTACGCGGCGGACAGTTTGCCTGCATACCGGTGCGTCAGCCCCTTTCGCTGATGATATGGGACGGCTATGCCGCCATAGGAGACAGCGCCTTTATGACCGTTCCGCTGATCGGCTCCGGAATTGCCAATTCCCTTCGCGCCGCGCGGTATTTGGCGGATGCGGTTTGCTCCGATGCTGGCGGTCGGTTTGATTGTCAAACCCTTTGGATCTATCAGAGAAAATATTTTCAGGAGCTCGGCAAGGGACTGGCGCCCCTTGCCGCCGCCAAACGTCTTTTGCTGCGCATGAACAGCAGCGACATTGATTATTTCTTTGATGCAGGCGTGCTGAACGAAGAGAATATTACGATGACGGCGGATTTTCACAGCCTGTTTGATTTGATTCATTTTGACCCAAAAGATTTTTGGAAAAAAGGGAAAGGGCTTTGCCGCAATCCCGCCGCAGCAAAGGAAATTTTATCCGGCGTGCCGAAAATTACCGCCGCCATGGCGATCAGCGCTTCTTTGCCGAAAGTATGGGAGGAAACGGCGGTGCGGCGGTGGATTGCCCGCTATGATTCCTGCTTCCGATAAATAAAAAAGCAATCCGGCATGGTGCGTCGGATTGCTTTTTTATTAGAAGTTATTGAAAGGGAAAATAGGAAAAAGGATCCTGCGTATTCGCAGTGGTTTCCGGAACTGTGGTCGTCGGTGCGGCAGAGCCGAGATCCGCAACCAGGCTGACGGTAACATCAAACTCAGTCAGGGAATAATCTTCATTGATGCGCACCAGAGAAAGGGTCAGCCGATCCCCCTGGGAGGAGCGTTCAATCAGGGAGGGCAGGGTGTCCGAATCGTCCAGATCGATGCCGTTGACCGCTACAATCATATCGCCTTTTTTTGCGTCGGTATTGGCAAGATCGCTGTCTGCGCTGATGGACTCAATGACCAACGACCCTTTTGGCAGCTCCCGCAGCTGGATCACCATGCTGTAAAGTTCATAGGCGGTAGCGGGACGGTAAGTGATGCCGAGCTTTGCCCGATCCGGTACATAGCCGTTGACAATCAGATCATTGACGATTTCCTGAACAATATCGCTGGGTACGGCGAACCCCATGCCTTCATATTCGGTTTCGACGATTTTCATGGAATTGATGCCGATGACCTGACCATAGACGTTGACCAGAGCGCCGCCGGAGTTGCCTGGGTTGATGGCGGCGGTGTGTTGGACGCATTTTGTGGTATAGCCGGTGGAGGAGGCAACCGGACGTGAAATGGCGGAAATCATTCCGTTGGTAAAGGAGTTGGCAAATTCCGAGCCGCCGGGATTGCCAATGGCGTAGACGGTCTGCCCGACTTCCAGGGTGGATACATCGCTGAATTCCGCTTTTTTCAATCCGCTTGCTTCGATGCGCAATACGCCGATGTCTGTACGCGTATCGTAGCCGACGACCTGGGCGGCGTAGGTCGTTTCATCTGCCAGCAGCACTTGATAGGTGGAATCCGCTGTATTTATCACATGGGCGCAGGTGACGATATAGGTGTATTTACCTTCGCTGTCTTCTCCCATAATCACGCCGGAGCCTTCCGACGTCAGCTTTCGGGTCGATTGGGCGTATTGCAGTACGCCGACCGAGCTTTCTTTTATTTTCTGATAAACCGCCTGCGGTGTGAGCCCTTCCTCCGGGGAGGTGTTAAGGCTGGCGGGCGGTTCCGCAAGATTCAGCGACGGACCGTCGGCGTTGGTGATATTTTCTTCCGGAATTGCCAAGCCGTCTGTTTTTCCGTTTTCGCTGTTTTGCTGCACCAGCGAAAAAACGAGTCCGACGGCGGCAATGGCAACAACAACACAGAGCAGAACAATCAGAACAATTAAGCCGGGATTCCTTCTCTTCTTCGGGGTCGGCGTGTTTGTGCCGCCGTAAGGGTAGGCATTGCCGCCCATCGGCGGCTGCCCGCCTACGCCGTATTGCCGGTTTTGTTGACCGTATGGGTATTGATCCTGCGAATAGGGACGGGTGTAACCGTTGTTGACGGCATCCTGTGCCGAGGCTTCAGGCTCGTTCGGTTCTTGCGGCGCGGAAAAATTGCCGCTGTCCTTTTGGATGGGACCGGAATGATAGGTGCAGCCATTCTGCTGCGCCTGTTCTTCCGAAGGGGTTGCATTTTCGTCGTCTTGCTTTTGATTCCAGTCGTCTTGCAAAAAAATCCGTCCTTTCCGTTTGATCAGTTTTGCCGCAGCGGCAGCTCGATCGTAAATTCGGTATATTCGTTGTCTTTGCTGGTGGCGTAGATTCTGCCCTTGTGCAGCTCGACGATGTTTTTGGAAATATAGAGTCCCAGCCCGACGCTTTTGGTGTTCAGGCTGCGAGATTTATCGACCTTATAAAAGCGGTCAAAGACCAGTTTCAAATCCTCGTTGGCAAGACCGATGCCGTAATTGCGTACCCGTACCACGGCTTTCCCGAATTCGGCTTTGCAGCTGACGGAAATGGTGCCGTCCTGCGGCGTGAATTTGACCGCATTGTCAATGATATTATAAATCACCTGGTTGATCATATCCGGGTCTGCGGATACGGTAACATTTTCCAGCGAATCCAGACCGGTGATATTGATGTTCTTTTGCGAGATCAATTGCTCAAAGCTCAGCAATGTGCGCACGATCATTTCCGAAAAGCTGAAATTGGTGAAGGAGGGCGTCAGCTCGCCCGCTTCGATTTTTGACATATTCAGCATGGAGGAGATCAGCCGAGACAGTCGCCGGACCTCGTCGGAAACGATTCCGAGGTATTTTTTGTGTTCTGCCGACGGAATGGTACCGTCCAGAATGCCGTCAATAAAGCCGCCAATGGTGGTCATCGGGGTTTTCAGCTCATGGGAGACGTTGGCAACAAAGTTACGGCGGGAATTTTCGATGGCGGACAGGTCGTTTGCCATTGAATTGAACGCGCGGGTCAGCTCGTGAATTTCGTCGTTGCCGGGGCGCTCGGTGATGCGGTAGGAAAAATCGCCCTTGGCGTATTGTCTGGTTGCATATAAAATATCCTGCAGCGGCTGGATAAAATGCCGGATCAGCGCATCAATGATGAGAAAGGATACCACAACGGAAAACAGCGCGAACAGAAGAAATTGCAGTCGGATGCTGCCCATGGCGTCCGTCAGGTTTTGGCTGTTGTCTTTGGTGACAAAAATATAACCGGACAGGTTTGGGCTTTTGCCGGAAATATAGATTGGGGAGGCGGCAACGGAAAGCGGCGTTTGTATGGAGTCGTCAATTTTCCCCATATATGTTGTCTGCTCTCCGGAGGCGATTTTCTCCAGCTGTTCCGGAGAGATTTTGATTTTACTGTGAAGGGTGCAAACCTGATCCTGTACATAATCATTTCCCAGATCCAGCAGCTCTTTACAAATGACGACATCGCCCTCGGTGTTGGTCATGAAAATATCGCAGCCGGAGTTTTCCGAAAAATTTTTGATGGCGTAGCAAACAATAACCAGGGCATTTTCATAGTCAGCGACATAATCGCCGCCGCCGGACACGCTCAGCAGATCTCCGGCAAGCCCCGCCACGTTTTTGGCAGAGCCATACAGATTCTGAAGTTCCTGCTGTTTGTAGCGGTTCGTGACCAGCCCCAACATAATAATGCCGATTCCGGTGGTAACCAGCAGAATCAGCGCGGAAAGAGAAAGAAAATATTTGCGGAACAGCCGGCTTTTGCGCAGCGGCCGCCCCTTTTGGAAAAAACCGGAGGCGGACGAAGCCGCCCCCTTTTGCTTTTTATGTGCCATGAAAATCAGTCTTTGGTTTCAAATTTATAACCGACGCTCCAGACGGTCTTCAGCTCCCATTTATCGGAGACATTTTCCAGTTTTTCGCGCAGACGCTTGACGTGTACATCTACCGTGCGGGAGTCTCCGTAATAGTCAAAGCCCCAGACCTCGTCCAGCAGCTGATCGCGGGTAAATACGCGGTTGGGATTGCTCGCCAGGTGATAGATCAGCTCCAGCTCCTTGGGCGGCGTGTTGACGATTTTGCCGTTGACCTTCAGCTCATAATTGGTCAGATTGATCGACAGCTTGTCGTAATGCACCTCTTTCTGCGGGTCATTGATATGGGAGCTGGTGCGGCGCAGAACAGCTTTGATGCGCGCCACGACTTCTTTGGTGTCAAAGGGCTTGACAATGTAATCGTCCGCCCCCAGCTCCAATCCCAGCACCTTATCAAAGGTTTCGCCTTTGGCGGTGGTCATAATAATCGGGCAGGAAGAGGTCGCGCGGATTTTGCGGCAGACCTGCCAGCCGTCCAGCCCGGGCAGCATAATGTCCAGCAGGATCAGGTTCGGATTTTCTTTGGGAAAGATTTCTACCGCCTGCTGTCCGTCGTTGGCGATTACGGTGGAAAAGCCTTCTTTTTCCAGATACATCCGGAGCAGCTCGCAGATATTGGTATCATCATCAACAATCATAATTTTTTCGTTTGCCATATAAATCATCTCTTTCTTTTCGATCGGCAGGGAAGCCCTGCACATAATCTATTGTATTCGCTAAATATTGACTGAAAATGGAAGGATATATGTATTATATCCGATTTTGCCGGTTTTTGGTGAACGGGAGACAAATATTATCGGAATTTTTCTTTGAAATTTTATAGCGTGGCGTTCATAAAAAATCCATATTTTATCAATGATATTGCCTCTTACTGTTCACAATTAAAGTTTGTGCCAATGGATTAGGATTTATTCGCTTTTTTGTTTTTTCGGTTTCTTTTCCCGAGAGCGCAGACCAAGAACCACAGCGATGACGACGGCGGCGGCAGCCATCGGCAAAAGGATCCAGAGAACGCCCGAGCCCCGAACGCTTTCGGACAGATCGGCGCTCTGGATATTAGGCGCGGAAACATGGCGCTTGATTGCCGTAATACCGGTGATATAGCCGTTGGCGTCGGTCAGGTATTCATATCCCTCGGGCGGGCTTCCTGCCTGTGATAAAAGCATGGGAACACCTTCCGCACCGGGAGCGACAGTCAGCGACAGGGCGGAACTGGTCGGCGCTGTGGATGTCTGCCCGGGAAGAATCGTTCCTGTCGTGGCGCCGCCGGTTGTACCGGAGCCGGTTGACGGCGAGGCGACGAACTGTCCGCTGCCGCCGGAGGCAGTAAACATCAGCTGAGAAAGATAATCGCTGCCGGAGGAAGTTGCCCCGGAGGAAGCGGAACCAGAAGCGTTCATATCGGGGACCATCAGGGTCAGGACATTGGTGATCTGGGATGGAAGCTCCGTACCGATTACGGTCAGCGCGCCGGAGGCTGAGCCCATCAGGTTGTTGCCGATAATGTTCAGCAGAGAATCGCCGCTGCTTGTGCCGCTTTGGGCATTGTTTTCCGGCGGCTCTTCGCTGCCCTGAAAAACGGTAAGCGTATAGGTTTGGGAGGTCGTGGTTTCCGGATTTTGATAGGTTACGGTAATGGTGATGTCCTGCGAGTCCTGCTGCGGATCCAGCGAGCATTCCACATAGCTTCTGTCGGCGACCAGTTCATTGTTGATCTCAATCATGATGGTTTCCGTCGCGGTGGAGGTGCGATATGCCTGCGGGCAGACCCAGATACGGGAGCGGCGGTATTTCAGCTGCGTTTCATAATGCAGGATGTCCGCATAAAATTCGCCGGCTTCCAGCGAAAAATAATCGGTGTTGGCAGCGACGGCGGTGAACGCCTCGGAATAGCCCATGCCGCTGCGAATGGTGATATTCGCATCTCTGCCCATGACTTGCAGGATATAGAAAGGCACGTCGCCACGGTCCAGCGCGTCCTGTAAGAGGTCCGGGTCCAGAGAAATGTCGTATTGCATTCCCAGCAGCGCGGCGAGATATTTGCGTTTCAGCTCGTCAAAATCGGCATTTTCCGCGTCGATGGAGATGCCGAGCTGGCGGATCATCATGACGGCGATCAGACGATAGACCTCTTCCTCCGGCGTCTCTTTGCTGACGGAATAGCCGTTGGTCATCAGCGCGATTTTACAGGCGATCAGAACATACTCGTCGATGGTATCCACCGAGCCGATGCTCCATGCCGCCAGCGTCGCGGCGTCAATGTTAAAGACCTGAGTCATGCACTGGATCAGCGCCGCCTGCACGCTCATGCCGGGCGTAATGGTTACATTGACCGCGCCGGTGGAGAGCAATGTATACAGCGCGCGGGCAAAAATCAGATTTTCCTGATCGCCTAAGCCGCCCTGCGGATAGGAAATGCCCAGATCGGTCAGATATTCCATAATAAACTCGTCGCTGACATTGCGGGTCGCTTCCGAGGCGAATTGATTGATGTATTGCAATACATAAAGATACGCCGCTTTGGAGGCGCTGGCGTCCAGTGTAAACAGCTGCGTAAAATAATTGACCTCAGTCCGGAAGCCCTCCGGCGTAACGGAATAGGGGTATTCCGGTTTTGCCGTCAGGGTCAGGGCGGTCATAGTGCCCTGGGTATTGGTCATATCCTCTCGCGCGTCCAGCATTTTTAACCACGCCGGATTGGAAACATTGTAAGTAAACTGTGTTTCTACCGTAACCAGCGTCGCCGCCGAGGCGGTCGGCAGCAGAAGCGAAAGAATCAACAGGACCGCTAAACCAGCGGACAGGCGTCTTTTCATCATGGGATACGCTCCTTACGCGATAAAAAATCAATCAGCCCGGAAGGCGAAAACGGTTTCGCTTTCCGCTGTTTCGCCCGCGGCAAACAGGCAGGAGGGGAACGACGACTGATGCGGCGTGTCGGGGTAATATTGGGTTTCCAGACAAAAGCCGCAGCGCTTGTTCATCGGAATGCCGTCCTTGCCGGGAATACCGGAAAGGAAGTTGCCGGCGTAAAACTGGATGCCGGGCAGGGTGGTGGAAACGGTCAGGGTGATGCCGCTTTCCGGACTTTTGGCGACAGCGGCGGTCCGCAGACTGCCGTCCCAGCCGTCAAGGCAGAAGTTATGGTCAAAGCCGCCGGTGTTTTTAAGCTGCTCGCAGGAATGTTCAATGTCCCGCCCGATGGGCTTTGCTGACCGAAAATCAAAGGGGGAGCCTTCGACCGGACGAAGCTCGCCGGTGGGAATGCTCAGCTTGTCCACCGGGGTAAAGGTGGAGGCGAAGATGGTCAGCTCCTGCGAAAGAATGTCGCCGCTGCCGAAGCCGTTCAGGTTGAAATAGGTATGGTTGGTGGGGTTGATGTAGGTTTTGCGGTCGGACACGCAGGAATAATGCAGGCGCAGCGCATTGTCTTCGGTCAGCGTATAGGTAATTTCAGCCCGGATGCTGCCTGGATAGCCGTTCAATCCGTCTGCTCGGGTATAGGAGAAGCAGACGGCATTTTCGCCGATTTCCTTGCCCTGCCAGACCGTGTGAGTATATTCGCCGCCGCTGTGCAGGGTTTTTATGCCGTCCTCATTTTTCACCAGCGGATATTCATTGCCGTCGATCACAAAAGAACCGCCGCTGATGCGGTTGGCGTAGGGGCCGGCGATGGCGCCCTGGTAATCGGAGCGATGCTGCAGTCCGTCCATATCGTCAAAGCCGACGGTTACATCCCGCAGCATACCGGCTTTGTCCGGGACCAGGATGCGTATGATTCCCGCGCCGTATTCGATCAGCTGCACCTGCATCCCGTTTCGGTTGGTCAGGGTAAAAACGGAAACATTCTGACCGCTGTCGGTTTTGCCGAGTAAGTCTTTTTGTACGCTCATAAAACACCTTTGCCTTTCCCCGTAAAGGAACAGTTTTCTATCCATCATAATTTTACACTTCTTTTGCCCTTCCGTCAACGGCAGAGCTTAATATTCAGACAAAGTTTATACTTTTGTTAACACTTTTTCCAAAAGCGGCTGTCACTTGCCTTGACATCGGGCGAAAAAGCTCTTATTATTAAAGCAGAGTGAATCAAAGGAAGGAGGAAAAAGGCATGGATTGGCAATCGCTCGGCGCTTATGGCGGTTTGATTTTTCGTGTTTTGCTGAGTGTCAGCATTTTATTCTTTCTTGTCATCAGTTTGCTTTTGTTGTTCAATCGCAATTATGGCAAGAATGTAATTGCCCGGTTCATCAACGCGATGAGCGGTGAGACGGTGGATATTTCCTCCTGGGAGGTTTCGCTCGGCAGAGCCAAGACCTGTGATATTGTGTTAAACAACCCGACGGTCTCCCGTTTTCATGCGGTGGTCGTCCGACGGGGCAAGGGGTGGATGATTTTTGACACCAACTCCAAGAGCGGTATTTTAGTTAACGGCAAAAAAATAGACAAACGCGCTTTTATTTATGATGGCGATATTATTTCTATGGGTACTTCGGTTCTGACCTTCCGCTCGCCCCTGTTTAAGCGGGAGCAGCCGCAGAAAAAATCCGACACCGCCTATCAGAAGATTCCAGCCGAGCGCAAGGTTGTAGCGGCTGCCAGAAGGGATTCCGGCAGGGCGATTTCCGCGCTGGTCAATCTGGCGGACCAGTCACTGGTGCTGCTGTTCGCGGAGGATTATATCATTGGCAGGGCGAACGATTGCGACATTGTACTGCCGGTTATGACCGTTTCAAAGCACCATGCGCGGCTCCTCCGGCAGGGGACGGTATGGCGGCTGGAGGATTTGCGCTCACGCGCCGGTACACAGCTGAACGGCACGGATGTGATTGGCTCGGTGCCGCTGCGCGACGGCGACGTAATCGATACCGGCGGCGTTTATTTCCGCTTTATCGCCGATTATATGAATGAGTAAAAGGGGGAGACGTTCCGCCGCGTAATGAGGTGCGGAAGGGTTATTATGGCTGAGCAAAGAAAAACGACGCGCGGCAGCGTTTACGCCGCCGATACACCTCGCCGGGCGTCTTCCGCCAGGCGAAAAAAACATAAAAATTATATTCCGCCGGATCTGGAAATCAAAAAAGGCAAGATCCGTGAAAAAATCGGCAAATGGTTTGTGCTGATGGTCTTTTTGACGGTGCTGGAATTGGCGATGGACCTATCCGCATTGAACAGACTGACCGAAGAGGAGCTGCCCGGCGTGGTGTTGCTGTTTGGCATTTATCTTGCCGCGCAGTGGGTTTATTATATCGTTGCCGGACTGGTTCTGCGGCGGCGGATGGAATTGGAGCTGGCAGGTTTTCTGCTTTCCAATGTCAGTCTGGTGATTACCGCCAGCGTATATCCGGATCGGCTCAGGACGCAATTGATTGCCGTGATTGGCGGTATTCTGGTTTTTGCTTTCCTGACCTGGTTTATGGGTAATGTCAATCGCGTTACCGTCAGTCGGATGCCCATCGGCATCGCCGCAGTTGGGCTGCTGGCGTTGACGCTGGTGCTGGCGGAGTATAACAACGGCGCTAAAAACTGGCTGTATCTGGGACCGCTTTCCATTCAGCCTTCTGAGATCGTCAAGGTCGCTTTTGTCTTTGTGGGCGCGGCGACGCTGGATAAGCTCCAGAACACCCGCTCCATCGCGAAGTACGTGATCTTCGCAATGGTTTGCGTCGGTCTTTTGTTCCTGATGCTGGATTTCGGTACGGCGCTGATCTTTTTCGCCACTTTTTTGATTATTGCCTTCCTGCGCTCCGGCGATATCAAGACTATTGTCCTGATCTGCACGGCGGCGCTGATGGGCGGCATTTTCATCATTTTGTATAAGCCATATGTCGCCAGTCGTTTTTCGACCTATCGCCATATTTGGGAGTATATTGACGCGGGCGGAATGCAGCAGACCCGTACGATCATCTATTCACTCAGCGGCGGTCTGTTTGGCGTGGGGCTGGGCAACGGCAAGCTGCGCCATGTTTTTGCAGCCACCGAGGATTTGGTCTTCGGCGTGGTCTGTGAAGAGCTGGGGATGCTGACTGCCGTCGCAATTATGATTGCCTATGTGCTGTTTTTGGTTTACGCGATTCGCGGCGCGAAATACGCTCGCTCCTCTTTTTATGCCATTGCCGCCTGTTCTGCGGCGGGCATGATGCTCTTTCAGGCGATGCTCAATGTTTTCGGCGTGACGGATGTTTTGCCCTTTACCGGCGTTACGCTGCCCTTTATCAGCCGTGGTGGGTCCAGTATGCTTTGCTCCTGGGGGCTTTTGGCGTTCTTGAAAAGTCTGGATATCCGCACCTATCCGAAGGTCATGCGCGAGCTGTACCAGCAAAAAGAAAGGATTTGACGGGGCATGAATACCATTTCCAAACGAGCGAAAATTTTATATGCCATTGTCGCCGTCTGTCTCGCCGGTATGGTATTTCTGGGCATTACCTTCTGCGTTCACGGCGATGAATACGCGTCCAATACCAGAAATCAGCATATTTACAGCGGAAATGTGCTGATCAGCGGCGGCAGGGTGCTGGACCGGGAGGATCGGGTCCTGACTGCCGTTATGGAAGGCCGTCGGGTTTACAACGAGGATTCGGTGATCCGTCGTTCGACGCTGCATGTGCTGGGCGAAAGCGGTTATATTGCCGGCGGCGTGCTGGAGCAATACAGCGCGGAGCTGATCGGATATAACCTTTTGACCGGGGTGTTCACGGCGACCGAGCAGGGCGGTAATGACGTCCGTCTGACGCTGGACGCAGAGCTTTGCGCCGACGCCTATCGGGCGATGGACGGCAGGAAGGGCGCGGTTGGTGTATACAATTACAAAACCGGGGAGATTGTCTGTATGATTTCCACGCCGGCGTATGACCCGAGCAATAAACCGGAAGATATCGATGACAATGAGGATTATGAAGGCGCTTATCTGAATAAATTCTTGTACGGGCAGTATGTGCCTGGTTCCACATTCAAAGTGATAACAGCGGCCTGCGCGGTGGAAAATATGCCGGATGTTCTGACGCGGACCTTCCATTGCGACGGCGAGTACCATGCAGCCGATGGAACGGTCATTTGCAACGATGTCCACGGCGAAGTAACCTTCCAGCAGGCGTTTAACCAGTCCTGCAACAGCGTATTTGCCCAACTGGCGGATGAATTGGGCAAGGAAAAAATGACAGCCACCGCAGAAAAGCTCGGCGTAGCCTCGTCCGTGCCGGTCAACCGGTCCAATACAACGAAGGGCTCCTATGACGTTTCTTCCGCGTCTCATGCCGACCTGGGCTGGTCGGGCATCGGACAGTATACCGATTTGGTCAATCCGTGCAATATGATGACCCTGGCGGGAGCAATCGCCAATGGCGGTACGGCGCGGCTGCCATATTATGTGGACGGCGTGTATTCCGCTGACGGGCGGCTGATCCAGAATGAAACAAGCGATCTGACCCGCACCTATATGAGCGCTTCCACCGCATCGGTGATGAAGAACCTGATGCGCACGACGGTGACGGATTATTACGGCGAAGGGTATTTTCCCGATATGGAGATGTGCGCCAAAACCGGCACCGCCGAGGTCGGCGAGGAAAAACGCCCCCACGCCTGGATGATTGGATTCTCCCAGCGGGAGGATTTTCCCTATGCTTTCGCCGTGGTTGTGGAAAACGGCGGTTCCGGCTATAGTGCGGCGGGCAGAGTGGCGTCCCGTGTGCTGAGCAGTCTCTGGGATTCTATGTTTTGATGGAGGCGGTAAAGGCGCAAAAGGAACGCAGAAGAAGAGGTTTATTTGCATGAATGAGGTAACAATAAAGAAGGTAGACCAGGGCACAGACTTAGCGAAAGAGCTGATCCAATTTGTCGAGAATTTCTCATGGGACGAGGTCAAAAGTCATATGACCGAAGAGCTGCGCGCTTGGGTGTTTGCGGATTGGGAAACGCCCTTTGCAGCCATCGCAGACGGTCGGATTGTGGGGATGGCTTTCCTCCGAAAGAGCGACTATTATCCTCTGCCAGAAATATTCCCCTGGGTAACCGGTATTTTTGTGTCGGAGGCATATCGCGGCAGGCGGATCAGCGAGCAATTGATTGCCTTTGTCAATGAATACGCAAAGGAAAAGGGCTTTCATCGAACCTATATCCCATCCTGTCATGCGGGATTGTACGAAAAGTATGGGTATCGTTATGTAAGAGATATTGTCAATTATGGCCTGGAAACGGATCGGCTGTACGTCAAGGAAATATAATGGGGCGCGCCGATCGTTTTTTCTGAATCGTCGATCAATGCAGGATCGTTCCGGAAACAGAAAAGCAGCAAGTCTGAACGGATTTGCTGCTTTTCTTTCTGCTCTGTTGTTTATGTTTCAGTGGTTCGCGTATTGTCGGACCAGTGTCTTAAAGTGGTTGCCTTTTTCCTCGAAGTCGCGGTATTTGTTATAGCTGGCGGCGGCAGGGGAGAGAATGCAGGCTTTGCCCGAGGGGGTCAGCCGGACGGCAGAGCGCACCGCTTCTTCCATGTCGGCAACCGGAACGATATTCGCGCGGCAGCCGTTTTGGCGTAAGAGGGCGGCGATCTGATGCCCGGTGTCCGGCAGACAGATGATATTGTCGATGGGGCGCTTTGCGAGCTCATCGGCAAAGTCGCGGTAATTCAGCCCCCGATCCATGCCGCCAATAATCAGCGAGCCGACATTGCCCATCGAATCCACGCCCATCAGCACCGAATAGGGGATGGTGGCGATGCTGTCGTTGTAATAGGAGACACCGCCGTAAACACCGACCAGCTCCATCCGGTTGGCAATGCCTTCAAAAGAGGTGATTGCCTGTTCGATGGCAGTGTCCGGCACGCCCAGCCTGCGCACCGCCGTCATGGCGACGGCGATGTTCTGGCGGTTGTGACTGCCCTTCAGATGAGGGTTGCAGGAGGCGAGCTTATCCAGAAACGGATCCCGCAAGGTTGGGTCCGCCCAAACAACCTTGGCGGGCAGCGCGTTTGGCGCCAGATAATCTGCGGCGGTAGATTGGGGGTTGTAAATCAGAAAATCGTTGCTCTGCTGGTATTTGGCAATATTCAGCTTGGCGTTCAGGTAGCCCTGAAAGCCGTTGTTGTAGTGATCCAGATGTTCTTCGTAAATATTGGTCAGCACCGCGATGTGGGGCGAGGAGGTCATAAATTCCAGTTGGTGGCAGGAGAGCTCCATGACGGTAAGCTCATTGCCGGATTCCCGGATATGGTCAAAGACCGGAACGCCTACATTGCCGGTCAGCCGCGCCCGAAGTCCCGCCGTCTGCAGCATTCGGTAAATCAGGGTGGCTGTGGTGGTTTTTCCCTTGGTACCTGTCACGCCGATGACCGTGCTGTCGGAATATTTCAGAAACAGGTCGGTCTGGCAGGTGATTTGGCAATGGGGCGGCACCGTTATGCCGACAAAGGGAATGCCGGGGCTTTTCAGCACCAGGTCATAATCGTTCATCGCCTGCAGGTAGTCGCTGCCGCAGTGCAGCGTTACATATTCGTCCTGGCAGGCAACCGGGTTCTTATCTGCAATACCGATTTGTTTATCAGGCAGAAAGTTGCGGATTAGCCGGTAGGAGGATTTTCCCTCTCTGCCGAAGCCGAGGATCAAAACGCGGTTCTTTTCCAGCAGGCGGATCATATCGTCAAGACTGCGAAACATAACGGTACATCTCCTTTACACAGGAACGGTATTCTTCCGGCACCAGATTCTGCGTATTGCGGGCGGCAAGCAGCGCCGGATCCGGCTTTGTATTTGGCGCGTGTTCTTCAAAGTAGCGCAGCAGCGCCGGCAGGGGGGCGCCGGTTTTTTTCGCCTGCTCCAGCGTCATGGCAAGGGCGCAGCAAACTTCTGTTGTCGTACCCACACATTCAAAGGGCTTGACGGCGGAAAGCCCGCATAGTCCTTTGAAATCCTCCAGCAGTGAAAGGTCATCCAGCATACATTTGCCGAAGATGGCGTCCAGCTTTTCTTTCGGCAGGAAGGGCGAAAGAATACAGTAAACAAACAGGCATTTCGGACAGGCGGCGCACCAGACATTTTTTTTGCTGCCTGCGTTGCAGCTGCGGAATACCGGGTGATATTGGGGAAGGGCGGCAAACATTTTGGCAATTTGTAATTCATTGAAGGGGCGCAGCAGGCTGAAATACCGGATCGGCACGCCGGCGTATTTCGCAAGATAATCGGAAAAGTCCCGCTCGAATTCATAGGATTTGGAATACTGGTGGTTGACCGTCAGTCCTTCGATGTTGGACTCATTGGCGCTGGACTCATTGGACAAAACAATGTCCCCGGCGCCGATCAACAGAGCGCAATAAGCGGAAAGAAAGGCGACAATGGCGGAAAAGGGTGTGTGTCCGTTCAAAAAGCCCTGGCGGTTCAGCGTCAGCAGCGCCGGGTCGATGGTGCGGTGGGTGCGCACCATCTGTTCTTCGCTGCCGCCTGCCGCCAATACGGTATCCGTTCGCGCTTTTTGGTCGTTGACGGTAAAATACCGGACGGTTTTTCCGGCGTTTCGCAGCAGCGTTGCCGTTACGGCGGAATCTTTCCCGCCGCCGACGGGTGTCAGCGCATCAAAGCGCCATTGGGGCATAAACGGCGCGGCAAAGCCCTGCGGTGCAGCTGCCTCGATTTGGATCAATTCGTCTTCCGCCGCCTCAATGCCGTTGCGGTATAAAAACTCGCCCAAGCCGTTGAAGTACAGCTTTTTCCACCAGCGGATTTCTTCCTCGCAAAGCCCGCCGCAGTGCACGATCAGCCGTTCGGGCAGTACGGCTTTGAAATAACTGACGCATTCCGTCATGCCCAGAAGGAAGGCAAGCCTTTGGGCGTATTCATCGTCTGCAGCGCGCAGGAATGGGAGATTTCTGATATCGATTGACGTTTGCGGATGAAAGTCGCAAAGCCCCGGGATTTCAAAATGGTACCGAAGCGTTATATTGTCCTTTGTTGGAAGGATTTCGTAGGAGTGGTAGATAAAATCGGGGTATTGCTGTCGAAAACGCAGCTGCCGCAGCTTCATATTACATCACCTGTATTAGATTATATCGGTTCGTGAGAAAAAATCAAGGGAAACTCGTCAAAGGAAGCGATTTTCGCAAAATTTTTTCCTTTTTTCGCGGCTTCCGAGTCAAAAACATATTGACAACCAGAGCGGCGTGATATATACTAATACAGTATCAGCATATCTTGTTGATGTAATTTGGGAAGAATAACCCCTACTCACGCGGAGGGAGGGATCATATGAGCCAGGTAAAGGTTAAAGAGAACGAGTCGCTTGACAGCGCGCTCAGAAGGTTTAAGCGCCAGACATCCAGAGACGGCGTGATTCAGGAAGTTCGCAAGAGAGAACATTATGAGAAGCCTTCCGTCAGACGCAAAAAGAAATCGGAAGCCGCTCGCAAACGCAAGTATAAATAATTTCAGATG
>CASFQZ010000056.1 GCA_949296825.1 uncultured Eubacteriales bacterium | reverse complement strand
GGCAGATTTTGCGGAGTATAAAGAAGTTGACTCGAGTTCACCATATCCTGTTCCGGCAATCCCGGCTGAAGAAAATGCACCTCGGCCGGAACCTGTTCGCCGATAATGGAGCTGAAAAAACCGGGAGTATAAACTATCAGGGGATGGACGCTCGTTTTATTCATGAATATACCTCATTTGTTTACAGAGGCGTTTTGTCGTTGAAGGTATCATTGTAACCGAGAGCATACGTCCCTGTCCATATGGCTTCTTGACCTTTACATGCACATATGTAATCATCATAGTATACTATCGGAGGATATGCAGCATGTCTGTCGGAATATGGCAAATTGTTTTAATCCTGTTGGTTGTTCTTGTCCTGTTCGGCTACAAGCGGCTTCCCGAAATTGGAGGCGGCCTGGGCAAAGCCGTACGCAACTTCAAGAAAGGCTTTTCCGAGCCGGATGAAATCGATATCACAAATAAAAGCAACAATGACAAAAAGAATTAAATAGCCCGCATCTCGCTTTGTTTCAAACGGCACGCTCGCGCCGACGTTTTTTCTTGCGCCCAAAAATCTCCTGCGCCAAAAGCTGACCGGACTTCTCCGGTCAGCTTTTGGATGCGCCTCTTTATATTTCCGCACTAAATGACTTTCTGAAAACATCGGCATCCCTCATGGGCATGCCGCCCCCCCCCGCCAGCTTGCCTGAATAATGAAAAACTCTCCATACTCTTCGCGCGTATAGGTACTTTCTGACAGAAATATGTTTATTTCTAGAAGGATTAGCGCACAGTTTTGTCTGATTGCGACATAAAAATATTTTTTGATGCGTCTTTCCAATGTGCGTCTATTCCGCAAAAGGAATATCAGCGCGTCTACTATGAAGCGCTGCCGGAGAAAATTGCCGGAGCGTCCAGAAAGCATCATGGCAGTATGGCCGCCGCCGCTGAAAAGGAAACCGCCGCCGCGCAAGCCCGGCTCACCGACAGCGTGGTGAAGGAAGCGCGGAATCTTGCTCCAAAGATTCAATACAGCACGTTGACGCCAATGTGGCTGACGGCCCTGATTTTATGCCGGCCGCGCTCGGCGTATGCCGCAACGCGCTACGGCATCGCCTGCTGACCTGCGGGAACCTGATGCTCCGGGCGGGCTTTCCGCATCGACACCGGCAGGAATGTTCCTCTGGCGGCGGTCCTGTATGTGCCCTCCGGCTGGCTTATCAGCGGGCTGTGTCTCGCGGCGGGAGCGTTTTGCGGAGGATTGGCCGCATGGGAGCTTTCCGAGGAGAAAAAAGGGTGGTGGAGAAAAGGGATAACGTCTTTTGAATTTACGACAGTTGGTGTAATCCTCTGCATATATTTGATACAATAACAAGTCGTTACAGCCTTGGTTTACTTCTTTATCTTTGGCAATTTGATGCTCTGGGCCGGTTTTTGCGTAGGTTCCGGGCAATCTCTCCCACCTGTCGCCTTTTGCGTATGCCGTCCGGCATCCTGATTGGAGGATTGAGCTTCGTTGCTGGTCTCTATCTCTTTATAATTACTGCACGGTTATTTGTTGATAAAGATAACAAAGACATTGGTTTGCTCGTATTAGAAGCAAATTAATAGTCGTATCTAAAACTTTTGAAATGGCGAATCTCACAATGGCACTTTTTGCAAATTTTCATGCCAATAGCATCTGGCAATATATAGTATCATCAGTTATTTGATATTCTTGATTTTATTTAGGTTTTCCACAATCAAGAAGTTTTTCTTTGTAGCGTGTAAGAAGATTTTTTATTCCTTCAAGATAGTCATAAAATTCGTTTTTTGAAACTTGTGTTCCCTCACCGTGCGCTATAGAATTTCTACAGCCAACAAAATTATTTA
>CASFQZ010000055.1 GCA_949296825.1 uncultured Eubacteriales bacterium | reverse complement strand
GAGGCGTTTCAGACTTATTTGATTGCACAGACGGAGGATCGACTGCTTCTGATTGATAAGCACGCGCTGCATGAAAGGATTTTATTTAACCAAATGAAAGAAAAGGGCGCTTGCATTTCTTCCCAGCGCTTGCTTGCGCCGCTGACCGTTCGCCTGGACCGGCGCGAATACGCGGCAATCTGCGATCAAATTGAAGCTCTCCGCTCCATTGGTTTTGGTCTGGATGACTTTGGCGACGGAGCTCTGCTTGTGCGAGAATGCCCACTGATGTTTATTGATGATTCCATCCCTGATGTTCTGGCGGAATTGGCGGATGCCATTCTTTCCAACAAAAAAGAACTGACAACCGAGCATATGGATTGGTTATATCATTCGGCTGCCTGTCGGGCTGCTGTAAAAGCCGGCGCGAATTTAGCGTCTGAGGAAGCAAAACGTCTGGTTTCGCGGGTTTTACAGGACGATACGCTGCGCTATTGTCCGCACGGACGTCCGGTTCTGATCGAGCTGACCCGCCGGGAGCTGGAAAAACAATTCGGGAGAATCCCATGAGTTCGGAAAAAATCCCGGTCGTTGCCGTCCTCGGTCCGACTGCCGCCGGAAAGACTGATCTTGCAATCAGATTGGCGCAGCGGTTTGACGGCGAGATCGTGTCTTGTGATTCCATGCAGATTTATAAAGGCTTTGATATTGCAACCGCCAAGCCCACCAAAGATGAACAGCGTCTTGTTCCGCATCATATGATAGATTTTCTTTCCCCGGAAGACTCCTTTAGCGCCGCTGAATATGTAAAAATGGCGAAACCTGTGGTTGCCGATATCCATTTGCGCGGAAAGGCGGTTATCTTATGTGGTGGGACCGGGTTATATGCGGATGCTCTGCTTTCCGGTATGTTGTTTTCCGAAAGCGCAGAAGAGGAACAAAAAAAACGGGAAATTTCCGCGTATTACCAGGATTACGGGCTTGATGCTCTGCTGGAGCGCTTAAAGCGTGCAGATCCTGCAGCACTTTCACAAATTGATTGCAAAAACAGCAAGCGGGTGCTTCGAGCTGTTGTTATTTGTGAGGCTTACGGAACGAGTCTTGCGGAATACAGGGCGCAAAATCGGGCGAAGCAGTCGCCTTATCATGTTTTGCGTTTTGTTCTTGATGTGCACGACAGAGCATATCTTTACCGTCGGATTGATTTGAGAGTTGATAAGATGGCAACCAGCGGACTTTTAGAGGAAGCAGAATCCTTTTATTTGTCTCATATTGACGGTACAGCGTCGCAGATTATCGGCTATAAAGAGTTGATTCCCTTTATAGAGGGGCGGATGCCGCTTTCGCAGGCGCTCGAAAATCTGAAGCGAGCGACGCGGCGTTATGCAAAGCGCCAGATGATCTGGTTCAGAAAATACCCTGACGCGGTCCGGCTTTATATCGACGACGATTCTTTTTTCCCCCAGGCGGAAGACGCCTGCCGAGCTTTTATAGAAAGGACGGAATATGATGACAGCAAAAATGCGTAAAAAACTGTCGATCACTGCCATAATTGCTGCTGCCGCCCTGCTTTGTGCTTTTATTGTCTATCAGGTCTATATATTTAATGCTTCACCAGTTACGACACAAATGGCTTTGGCATCCGATGTTTATAAGACTGTGGATACCATGATTTATGCGATACGGGAAGAGGCGCCGCTTTCCGTGCAGAGCGGCGGGTATGTGATCTCTTTGTGTGGCAGCGGAGAGAAAATCGCAAAGGGCGATCCTGTTTTCGCTGTTTTTTCTGATGAGGATGCGGCGCGTGCCTATGCGTCCTATTCGGATCTGACAAAAGAAATAGAATATTATCAAAAACTTTCCGGTTCTACGGTTTCACAGTATACGGATTTTGATAAACTCGCCTCGGATGCCGATCAGGCAGTCATGGATTATGCTGCGGCGGTATATTCCGGTGATTTGCAGTTTGCGCAGCAGCAGGCTCTTGATGTGCGAGAAAAAATCACCGCGCGGCAAAACGCTTCGGGAATTACTTTTGACTATGCGCAAATGATTTCGTCGCTGGAATCGCAGCGGCAATCGTTATTGGCGACGGCAGGGCGATACCAAACGATTGTATCGGAGCAATCCGGTTATTATATCCCTTCCTGTGACGGCTATGAGGGACTTGTCTCTTATGCCGATGCCGCGCAAATGAAGGTGCGTGACATTGAGCAGGCGTTATCGCTGCAGCCAAAGGATGTCTCCGTCGGCGATGCGGGAAAGCTGATCCGCTATTTTGATTGGTATTTTGTTTGTAATATTGATGTCCAGTATATGAGCGATCTGAAAGTGGGACAGATAAAGCAGATACATCTTCCTTACAGCACGGCGGGAGATTTTGATGCAGAGGTTTATCAGATCAATGATACCGTAGACGGAAAGACGGCGGTTGTTTTTCATGTGAAGGATATGTCTCCCGATTTGGCGACACTTCGGGTGGAATATGCCTCCATTCGTCTGGAAGCCTATAGCGGCTATCGCGTGCCGAATGAGGCGATCCGCACTGTAGATGGGGAAAAGGGCGTCTATATCCTGCGGGATAATCTGATCAGTTTTCGTAAAATTGATATAATATATGCCGCTGATGATTTTTCCATTGTCGGGAACGTGGACAATAAAGACGGCTATATCAAATTATATGATGAAGTGATTACAGAAGGGACTGATTTATACAATGGAAAACTTATCCGTTGAAGATCGTTTTCGTTTGATTGAAGAAAATTACAAATTGATCCGGGAGCGGATCGCTGCTGCGGCGCAGCAAAGCGGCAGAAACACTGAGGATATTCGTTTTATGGCGGTTACCAAGACCGTCGATCCGATTTTCATCAATCATGCGCTTTCTCTTGGGATCGATTTGATTGGTGAAAATAAGGTGCAGGAATTGCAGGCAAAGCTGGATTTCCTGAAACCGGAGGATGTCGAAAAGCATTTGATCGGGCATTTACAGTCGAATAAAGCGTCAAAAATTGTTCCGTTGGTCTCCATGATCGAATCCATCGATTCGCTGAAAATTGCCAAAGCAGTCAACCAAAGTGCAGAAAAAATCGGAAAAGTAATGGATGTTCTTCTTGAAATTAACATTGCAGCGGAAGAATCGAAAACCGGCTTCCTCCCGCAGGAGGTGCTTGAAAACGCCGAAGCCATTGCGCTTTTGCCTCATATTCATGTCTGCGGTTTGATGGCAATTCCGCCGATGTGCGAGGATGCGCAGAACTCAAGAAGATTTTTTTCACTTGCTCATCAATTGTTTATTGACATTCGCAGTAAAAACATAGATAATATAGATATGAATGTCTTGTCGATGGGTATGAGCCATGACTACTATGAAGCCATTTTGGAAGGCGCCACGCTGGTTCGGGTTGGTTCCGCTCTCTTTGGCGCAAGGCATTACTAATCTGATCTTTTTTTGGAGGATATGAAAATGAGCTTTCTTGACAAAGTGAAAAATCTGATCACCGTTCCGGATGAGGGATATTTTAACGATGAACAACAGAACGATGACCTGTCTCTCTACGAGGAAACCAAACAGGAAAAGAAGTATTCCCGTCCATCTCGTCAATCGGAGCGCAAAAATGCCGATGAGGAGTCTTCGGTTCGTTCTTTTTATTCGCGCTCGACGCCATCTGAACGTCGCGGCGACAACAGCAAGGTGGTAGATATTCATACTACCGCTAAGCTGCAGGTGGTGCTTCGTTCGCCGGATAGTTTTGAAGATGTTAAAGAAATCGCGGACGACTTGAATGAAAAGCGAACCGTCGTTTTGAATCTGGAAAAATGCAAGCATGATACAGCGCGCCGTCTGATTGATTTTCTTGGCGGTGTTGCCTATGCCAACGGCGGACAACCCAAACGCATCGCGCAGAATACCTTCATCATTACCCCATATAATGTAGATGTTATGGGGGATCTTTTGGATGAGATCGAAAACAACGGGTATTTCTTTGGCTGATTTGCCCCATAAGTAAAGTCGGGCGGTTTGCTTAAACCGCTTTGACTTGTTTTTATTAAAATGAATTGTTAACAGGAATGAGGTTTTATCAATGCTGACTCCGGATCAACTGAAAGAACACAGTTTTGCTTTGATTGAAAACGGGCGATACAGCGCGGAAGAAGTGAATCGCTACTTTGGCGAGGTTATTGCATCGTACAATCAAATGTACCGGGAAAATGGCGAATTGATCAGAAAAATCTCTATTCTTGCCAATAAAGTACAGGATTACCGGCGAGATGAGGATAATATCCGCAATGCGCTTTTAAGCGCGCAGCGTTCATCGGAGCAAATTTTGACGGATGCTCGGCGCCGGGCTGATGAGTTGATTGCGGCAGCCAATCTGGATGTTAAAAATATCGCCGAAGGTAAAGACGGCATCGTCACAAAGGCAAAAGAAGAAGCGGATCAAATTGTCAGCGAAGCCAGGGTCAATGCTGAGAATATTATTGCCGCCGCAATGCAGCAATCCGAAGAGATTCAATTTACGGCAAAAGCACAGGCTTCGGAAACGGCAAGTCAGGCAAGGTCTGAGGCGGAAAAAGTGATTTCAGATGCAAATCATGAATCGATGGAGCTTTTGGCTTACAATAAGCAAGAAGCGGAAAATATTCTGAAGAAAGCAAATGCAGACGCCGAGGCGGTTATACAGAAGGCAAACGAAAAAGCGCAATTGATTCTTTCCGATGCTGAGGGGAAGGCGCTGCAGTTAATTGAAGACGCACAGAAACAGGCAGCCGCCGTTACAAGCTCACCGGAAGTCGCCGCTCAGGTCGAAACAGAACTTGTACGACAGGAACGGGCGGATGGGTCGGAAGCCGTTGCTGCGGATGTAAGTGAGCCGCAGGAAGCAAAACGGGAACTCGACGCTGAAAGTGCAGAAAATCTTCAGGAAAAGGAAGTTGAACCTGCCGTTTCGACGGCAGAAGAGTCGTCCGCTTTAGTTGATGGGGCTGATGATGCTGCTGTCGATTGGGCAATGGATGTAAGCGACGATGCCGACCCTTGGCATGATGACGATTCTTTTGATTCCTTTGATGATTTTAGTACGGATGATGAAGTGCCTGAATGGACAGAAAGCTCCGAAGAGGCGGAACCAAAGGCGCCGACAGAGGAGGATGAGCCGTCCTTCGCCTTGGATGTGGAGGCGGTAACGATTCAGACAGAGCCGGATGCCGAAGCGAATGCGTCTTCTGAGGAGGAAACTCCTATTGAAACAGAGATGGATTTACCTCCAGAAGAGAAGGATGAGACAAAAGATGATGCAGCATCCTTCGTTGTGCATATCGATACGGATGGCTTCGGCGAATACAATGAAGAGGAAAACTTTGATGATTTTGGCGAGTCTGAAGAGCCTTCTCCGGACCCCATCGATATGCAAACGCCAGCCACACAGGATGCCGAACCTCGGGAGCCGCAGCCGGATTGGAAGGAAGAGCTTCTGGCTGGATATGAAGGTTCTGCGGATTATGAGAAAAGTGAAGACGGATTTACCATTGATTTCAGCCTTTTTGAAGACGTGGACGAGCCCGCTGCTGAGAAAATATCGGAACAGCAGCCTGCGGCTGCTGAGGATCTGCCGGAACCGGCCGTAAAAAACAGGCGCAGACATAAAAAGAAGAAAAAATAAGGACAGTTATCATGATATTGGGGCGTCAATTTACAACAAAAACAAAAAGACTTCTCATTCAGATTCCACTGCTGGTGTTGTTGATTGCAGTTGATCTTTTGATAAAAAAAATCGTACAAATTCAATTGGCGCCTGTCGGGACGATCCCGGTGATCAAGGGTGTTTTTGACTTTACTTATGTAAAGAATACCGGCATGGCATGGGGCTTGATGGACGAGAAATCCGGCTTGCTTTCCCTTATTGTGGGCGCAGTGCTTCTGGTGATGCTGGTTTACATTTTTTACACGAAAGATAATAATATTTTCTGGCATATCTGCATTGCTCTGATAATCGGCGGCGGCGCCGCAAACCTGATTGATCGATTGCTCAACGGATTTGTGACAGATTATTTCCATGTTCTGTTTATTGATTTTCCTGTCTTTAATCTTGCGGATTGTTTTATCGTTATCGGCTGTTTTTCGCTGATTGTTTATCTGTTGGTCGATATAATCCGTGAATATAAATTGAAGGATCGCGGAGCTGCCAGCCATGGATGAGATATATGAATTCATCGCGGATGCTGAAGTGCAGGGGATGCGAATTGATCGCGCAGCGGTTCTTTTTTTGCCGGAGCTTTCTCGCAGTGCCGCCCAGCGGTTGCTGGAACAGGAAAAGGTTCATGTCAACGGAAAGGCTGTTTCTAAAAATTACAAGCTCCGATTCGCCGATCATATCAAAATTTCGTTGTGCGCACCGGAGCCCTGCGATATCCGTCCCGCTGCCATTCCATTGGATATTCTTTATGAAGACCAGGACTTGTTGGTTGTCAACAAGCCGAAGGGAATGGTGGTTCATCCTGCGCCCGGGCATTATGATGATACATTGGTGAATGCTTTGTTGTATCACTGCGGGGATTCTTTGTCTGGAATTAACGGAGAAATCCGTCCGGGGATTGTGCATCGCATTGACAAAGACACCAGCGGTCTGTTGATGGTTGCGAAAAATGATTCGGCTCATTTGTTCCTTGCGCGTCAGATCAAAGAACACAGCTTTCGCAGAGAGTATCGAGCTATTGTTTTAGGAAATTTGAAAGACGATATTGGGACGATTGATCTTCCTATTGGAAGGAATCCGCGGGATCGCAAAAAGCAATGCATCGGAGGGATTAACCCGAGAGAGGCGCGGACCTCCTATGCGGTTTTGGAGCGTTATCGCTATTTTTCTCTGGTAAAATGTATTTTGCAGACCGGCAGGACACATCAGATTCGTGTACATATGGCATCGATGGGGCACCCAGTGGCAGGCGACACGGTATACGGCGGCGAAAAAAACGATTTTGGCTTACGTGGTCAGTGCCTTCATGCGGCAGTTTTGGGATTTGAACACCCGCGCACCCATGAGCAAATGGAGTTTAACGCGCCGCTTCCCAGATATTTTACAGATTTTCTTTCAAAGATAAAAAAATCCAATTGGTAAGGAGTGCTGTTTGTGACTGCTGAAAAGAAAAACCTTTTAGCGCAAAAAGCCAATCATATCCGGCAGGGGGTTATTGAAGGAACCTTTCATGCAAAATCCGGTCACCCCGGCGGTTCACTTTCCATTGCCGAATTGTTGGCGTTCCTTTATTTTTCTGAATTGCGTGTCGATCCGACAAATCCTCACGATTCGTCCCGTGATCGCTTTGTTTTATCAAAGGGTCATGCAGCACCGGCTCTTTACGCGGCGCTTGCAGAGCGAGGTTATTTTCCCATTGCCGATTTGAAAACGCTGCGCAAGCCGGATTCTTATTTGCAGGGGCATCCGAATATGAATGATGTGCCTGGAGTTGATATGAGTACCGGTTCTTTGGGGCAGGGAATTTCCGCTGCCGTCGGTATGGCGCTCGGCGCGAAGCTTTCCGGCGAAGATTTTCGCGTTTATACCATATTGGGTGACGGCGAAATTCAGGAAGGGCAAGTTTGGGAGGCGGCTATGTTTGCTGCCGCAAAAAAATTAGACCAGCTTGTCGCGGTGGTGGACAATAATAATCTGCAAATTGACGGTACGATTGCCGAGGTGAATTCGCCGTATCCGATCCCGGAAAAATTCCGTGCTTTCGGTTGGCATGTCATTGAAATTGACGGTCACGATTATGATCAAATTGAAGCGGCTTTTGCTGAAGCAAGAACGACAAAAGGGCGCCCGACGGCGATTATCGCAAAAACGATTAAGGGAATAGGCGTTTCTTATATGGAAAACCAGGTCGGATGGCACGGAAGCGCTCCGAATGAAGAACAATATCAGATGGCGATGCAGGAATTGGTTGCTGCGGATCCGGAAAGGCAGGCGTGAGTAAAATGGCTGATCTTGTAAAAATCGCAACCCGTGACGCCTATGGAAAAGCCTTGGTGGAGCTGGGTGAAAAGAACGATCGTATTATTGTGATGGACGCCGATCTGGCGGCTGCGACAAAGACCGGAATGTTCAAAAAAGCTTTCCCGGAGCGTTTTATTGATGCTGGTATCGCAGAGGGCAATATGATGGGAATTGCTGCCGGGCTTTCAACCGCCGGCTATACAGTCTTTGCCAGCTCTTTTGCCATGTTCGCTGCTGGGCGTGCCTTTGAGCAGGTCCGGAATTCCATTGGCTATCCACATTTGAATGTAAAAATTGGTGCAACACACGCGGGAATTTCTGTTGGTGAGGACGGTGCCAGCCATCAGTGCTGCGAGGATATTGCCTTGATGCGATCCATCCCCGGCATGCGTGTCTTAAATCCGGCGGATGCCGTAGAGGCTCGTCAGTGTGTTCTGGCAGCAGCCGAAACAGAGGGACCTGTTTATATGCGTTTTGGCAGGCTTGCGGTGCCGGTTTTGTTTGATTCCTCTTATCAGTTCCAAATTGGTAGGGGCGTATATTTACGAGAAGGAACGGATGTTACAATCATAGCGACCGGACTTTTGGTCGGTGCCGCATTGGAAGCCGCGGAGCGCCTGAACGGTGAAGGAATTTCCGCTGCTGTTATCAATATGGCAAGTATTAAACCAATTGATCGGGAGATTATTGTGGATGCTGCGAAGAAGACAGGATGTCTTGTTACGGCAGAAGAGCATAATATCATCGGCGGATTGGGTTCAGCCGTTACTGAAATCGTGTGTGAAACGGTTCCGGTTCCCGTGTGTCGCTGCGGCGTCGAAGATGTGTTCGGTCATTCCGGTCCCGCTCAGAAGCTGCTGGAGCTTTATGGGCTGAATGCTGATGGTATTATGTCGAAAGTAAAAATAGCAACTTCGTTAAAATGAAATTTGCGGATATTCATCGTTGTTCGGTTGGATATCCGCAAATTTTTTTGTTGGTTCTTCATAAAAAAATAAAAATACAGTTGAATATTTGCATGTGATATGATATACTTATTTTTGTATTGGAGGCGCATCCCCGCCTTGGATATTGCCGAAGCGGACGGTTTTCCTGTGGGACGCCTCCAAAATGTGGCTTGAGAGAAGGAGTTCGTGATCTTATGGCAAAGTGTCCGAATTGCGGCTATCAATTAAAAGTGAAGGATTGGCGCCCTGAATGCCCAAAATGTGGCGTGAATCTGATGTATTTTCAAATGGAAGAGCGTCTTCGTGAGGACGCGGATAAGGCGGAGCTGGAATATGCGAAGTCACAGCCGGCGATTGACCGTCTGAAGGCTTCCATCTATGGGAACCCATGGTCAATCGTTCGTCTTGTTTTTCTTGTTCTGCCGCTGCTGTCTTTGCTTTTGCCTCTGGGAAAAATTGCGGTAACGCTTCCGTTTTATTCAGGCGACGTCACTGTGAATGCGATTTCCGTTTATAATACCATTTCCTCGATGGATTTTGACGCCTTGTTTACATTGACGGGGTCGGAGCTGCTCGGCACGCCGGTCCGCTTGTTCGCTGCATCGATGATTTTTCTTCTTTTAACTGTTTTATTGATACTTGTCGAGTTTATTTGCGTCATTTTTTCCTTTAGTAAGGGCTGGTTCCCGCGGAATATTATATTGGCTTCCATTGGGATCGTTTTTACCTCGGTTTCTGCTATTTTGTTTAATGTATCATGTCAGCAATTCCATGAGGCAATTCCGGAATTTTTCAGCGGCTCTGCCGGTGTGTGGGGGATTTGTGCTGTTGTTCTGACGTTTGTTTTGGTTATTTTGATCAACGTGCTGATCAAGGTCAAGAAAATCGAAGTCAAGTACACAGATGTTTCCGAATATTTCCTGCCATATCACGAGCGACCGTCAGTGATTGCGGCAGAAAAGGCGGCACAGGAAGCAATGGATGAAGCTGTTCATAAAGAAGAAAATGCCGATACCGTGAACGCATAAAATGTTTCTGCTGTTTTTCATGACAGACTTGTTTTGAAAAACAGCAGATTTTTGCTATTATATTTCAAAAAAAGGAGAATGTTTCGTGTATCAACGGGTTTCGTTTTCGAATATTGACCTGTTTGGTGATTTCTGGGAGAAGAGACAGGATATCAATCGTGAGGTAACCATTTATTCCATTCGAGATCGGTTTGAAGACACCGGTCGATTTCAGGCATTTGATATGATCCCGCCGGAGCAGGGAGGTGTAAAGCCACACATTTTTTGGGATTCTGACATTGCAAAGTGGATAGAAAGCGTCGCTTATATCATTGAAAAGCATCCGGATTCCGAACTGGAAAGCAAAGTGGAGTCGGTGATTGATAAAATAGAAGCGCACCAGGGAGCAGATGGATATTTTAATCTGTATTTTACGAGCGTCGAACCAATGAATCGCTTCACCAACCGCGACGCGCATGAATTATACTGTGCAGGGCATTTGATTGAAGCGGCGATCGCTTGGGCAAAGGCAACCGGCAGAGAACGTTTTCTTCATTTGATGCAAAAATATGTGGATTATATTGAAAAGGTTTTTGTTGAGGAGGAGTCCGCTGCGTTTGCTACCCCGGGGCATGAGGAAATTGAGTTGGCGCTATATAAATTATATCAATACACCGGGGAGCGGCGTTATTTTAATCTTGCGCTGCATTTTATCAACAAACGGGGCACAGTGGCAGCGGAAAACTCTCGATATAATCAGAGTCATTGTCCGGTCCGCGAGCAGAAAACAGCGGAAGGGCACAGTGTTCGCGCCTGCTATTTATATGCCGCCATGGCAGACCTTGCCGCTGAGTCTGGGGATGCCGAGCTGCGCAGTGCCTGCGAGCAGCTGTTCGATAATATCTATCGGAAAAGATGTTATATTACGGGGGGCGTAGGTTCGTCCTGTCAGGGCGAAGCATTTACCGTCGATTATGATCTGCCCAACGCGGGTGCATATGCCGAGACCTGCGCTGCAATTGCGTTGGCTTTTTTTGCCGGTCGTATGCAGCGGATCACACCAAACCCGGCTTATGCTGATATCATCGAGCGGGTTATGTACAACGGTATGCTTTCCGGAGTATCGCTGAACGGCAAAGAGTTTTTCTATGAAAATCCTCTGGAAATTATTCACGCTTGCCGGCATCGGAATGTTTCCGTTCATGATGCCGAGCATTATCCGGACGCTCGCCGACAGGAGATTTTCGGATGTTCCTGCTGTCCGCCCAACGTAACCCGCTTTATTTCTTCTATTGCAGATTATCAATATACTTATGACGAAAACACGGTTTTTGTCCATCAATATATGTCCGGCGTCGCAAATTTTGACATAAATGGCGCAGCAGTCAAAATCTCCCAGAAAACCAATTATCCGATTTCCGGTGATATTGATATTGTCGCAAAAAATATGAAAGGGAAGATTCTTGCCGTTCGCATTCCGTTCTGGAGCAAGAAGTATTCATTGTATCTCGACGGTGGAAAAAGCGACAAGGAAATAAAGGATGGCTATATTTATATAGCAGTCAAGAATGATATGATGTCTCTTACATTGCACCTTGATATGAAGCCGAGAGTTATGTATTCTGATCCGCGCAATGCGGCGGATGCGGCGAAAATTTCGCTTTGCCGCGGTCCCTTGGTTTATTGCATGGAGGGGTGCGACAACACCTATCCACTGCGGTCTATTCGCTTGGTTTTGCCGCTTGAAGCGGAGGAGTTTTACAATCAGGCTCTGGATTGTATCCAGATTTCTGCAAAAGCAATAGTCTGTGAGCCACCGAAGGGAGAGGAAGAGCTTTATTACTCCAATCCGACGGTGAAAGCCATAACCAGCGAATGGATTCCGTATTATGCTTTCGCTAATCGCGAAGAATGTGATATGCTGGTTTGGTGTGCCTATAATCAATAAAGTTCTAATAAAAAATCCCGGCTTCTGCCGGGATTTTTTCAGAACATTTCGTCGCTGTCATCGGTAATTCGTTTTTTTAGCTCAGATATGATATCCTCCGCATAATGAAGAGAGCGCTCCGCAGTGCTCTGAATGTTTTCGTATGCGCGGTATATTCGATTCTTTTTTGTTTTCTTATTTTTTTTCTGTTCCTCTTTTTCTTCCGCCGGGTGTCGCAGTTCGTCAATCTGCCGGTAGAGGGATGCTACGCGCAGAGTCAGTTTTGCGCCGAATGCGTCTTTTGACTCACCGAGTTTTTCTTTAAACTCTTCTTTGGCAGCAGAAGCACTTTCAGATAGAGCGTGAAGCTTGTTCATAAATTTGCGCACATCAATGGCGTTTTTGACCGCATTGATTAAGTCAAGGATAAACAGGAAGAAAATAACACCTAAAACGATGTAGCGGATTTTTTCCGGAACTCGCAGATAGATTGAAAGATAAAAGGGCTGAAACAAATAAATATACACCAGGGAAGCTAATCCCCAATAGCAGGTGTGCCGGAAGCAGATTCGACCGTTGATATTCAGAAATTTATTGGAGTAATCCCACCACCGGGCGTGAAATAGCTTTTCCATTAAAAAGCTGGTGATGTATTCTACTGTATCTGCCAAAATCATTCCAATAAGCAGCACCAGATACCATCTTTCTGAAAACGGTGTCAGTGCGACCATAAATACCACAGCGCCGGTTCCATAGATCGGACACATGGGGCCGGTTAAAAATCCGCGATTAACGAATTTTCCTTTTGCAAGGGAGCAATATAAACTTTCACCCACCCAGCCGATGATGCTGAGAATAAAAAAGGTTAACACATAATCAAAAAAGTTGAATCCTTTGAGCAGCTCAATCGATGTCATTGGTGTATCCTCGATATATAAAATTTTAATTGATTTTTTATATCATATAAAATTATTTTTGTGTTGCAATAGAAAATCTAATAGCATATGATGGTAATCGGCTGATCAAAACTTCTTGTGTGGCGCAGTATTTATCTGCAATGCTGACGATAAAGCTTTCTTTGTATTTAGGGGGAATCACTGTCAGCGGCCACATGTGCCGGTGAATAATATCTTCTTCTACGACAGAAAGATCATCGCACAGCTCTTTCGCATTCTTCAAAGCAAATCCGGGATGGCGATAGCCGTGCAGCCGATGGGTGCCATCGCCTGCCTCATGCCAGTCATAATAAAACAGGTCGTGAAGCACCGCGCCGCGCAGCGTCTGCCGCAGATCTGCACCGTTTTTTTTCGCCAGCACGTAGGAAAGATAGGCGACGCTGGTAATATGCTGCAATCGGTCAATGCTGCCATGCTGCGGATATTGCTTCATTCCCTGGATTTCAGTTGAAAAATAAATATCCTGAATGTAAGAGAAGAACTCTCCGTCTGTTGCCGGACTAAGGGAAAAGGAATGTAAATATGCTTCCAGAAGTTCCTGCAAAGTAATCACCTCAAACTGAATGATGTTCGTATTGAAGCAGAAAACGGGCAACGCCGTCGTGATCGCATGAGGAGATGACGGTAGTTGCGGCGGCTTGAATTTCCTTTGGCGCGTTTTCAACCGCGCAGCTTTGGTCCGCTGCGGCGAACATGGAAAGATCGTTTCCATTATCGCCGAAAACAACGATTTTATCCGCCCGGGCGATTTGTGCCAGCTTTTTTACACCGGCAGCTTTTCCTGCCATTGCGGAAAAAATCTCAAGGTACCAGGCTTGCAGAACAGGATCAAAATAAAAAATCGATTGAATGCCCTTTAATGTATCTGCAATCGCCTTTACCCGCAGAAGAACGTCATATTCATCCAGAAAATTGATATAGAGCGGAATACAGCCCTTGTAAAGGGTGGGTGTCGGCGAGTGAATAAATTTTTTATAAAGACTGTCTTTTCGCAGTTGGTAAAAGTGAGCCCTTGGCGGATAATCAAAATCTACATACTGCAAAAGCAGCTTTTTGATACCAGGATCGTATTGATAAAAAAACGGCGAAGCGCCGGCAGCCATGGCGTCACGCAATAAAGCAGCCGCTTCCTCTTTGGGGAAGGGGAAAACAGCGACCGGATCCGGATTGTTCTGGTAGCACAAAAAGACGCCGTTCATCAGGGAAATGGGGAGAGCTAAATGCAGTTTGCTTGTTTTTTCAAAGGCGGTACCGATGGAGCGGGCTGTAGCGACAGAAAACAGCAGGCCATTTTTCAGTAGCCGATTGATGGTGTCGGTGGTAAAATCTGAAATTTCGGATCGACGGTTTAATAAGGTGCCGTCCAGATCCGACACAAACAAGGTTCGCAAAATGATTCACCCCAATCAAAGTTATATTACCATATTCGTTATAATTTTTCAACCCTGTAAAAGCATAAAGGCTTGCATAAAAAATCGTAGGAATATCCTTGAAAAAATGTAACAGTTGCATCCTTTTGTTGCACCCAAGGAAAAATTTTTTCTTGACAAGTGATGAGCTGTCGTTTATAATTAAGAAAATGTTTTTTTGAGGTCTTTTTATGATGTATAAAAAACTGTTTTCTCCCATTGCAGTCGTTTTGACGGCTGTGCTGTTTGGACTGTCCCTCCCTCTGTTTGCTTCTGGTGTGCAGGATGCTCCTGAGCTCAACACCTATTCGCTTCCGGAGGATACCTATCTGGTCGAGCGCAGCGAGTATGCCGTTGCTCCCGGTGTGCAGGAAACACATTTTCTGCTGAACGATGAAGCAATGGACTTCCAGAACCAATGTTATGCTCTTACCATCGATCTGAGCGGTCCGGCTGATATTCTTGCCAGCTATAAAGATCAGGACGGTAATACGCCCGGTATGCAGTCAGTGCGCGATCAGGCAATCGCTGCGGAAGAAAAACGAGGCGTCAATGTGGTTGCTGCTGTCAATGCTGATATCTATGATATCCATGGCGATGGCGGGACAAGCCACACCCTTGTCATGGACGGTATTGCTTATAATCATCACGGTAATGCGGATCCGACGAACGGTCATGCCTATTTTGCAATTATGGAGGATGGCACCGCCCAGATTCGTGAAGCCGGGACTCCCTTTGACGGAGTGAAGGAAGCCATTGGCGTCTGGCAGGTTTGTGTCCGCGACGGCCAAAATGTTTCTACTGAATTTGGCAGTGACTATGAACTTGGCGGCGAACCTCGTACGGCGGTCGGCATCAAAGAAGACGGCTCTGTGGTTTTTCTGGTGGTTGACGGACGAGATGATCCGTTTTCTCTTGGTCTCTCCTGGCCTGATGTGGCAGATGTTATGATTAGCATGGGCTGCGTAATTGCCGGACATCTTGACGGCGGTGATTCTACAACACTGCTTTCTCAGCGTGATGGCGACGGCGCCCTGGTTTGTCGGAATACTCCCTCCGGCGGCAGCGAACGAAAAGTCGGTACGGCATTTATGATTGTTTCCGATTATCAGCAGACCAATCAGTTTGATCACGCGGCAATAACGGCGGATCGAGACAATTGCTTGCCGGGGGAACAAGTTCAGTTTTCCGCTGCCGGCGCAGATCAATCGGGCGCAAATGCCCCTCTTCCGGCCGATGGATATTTTTATCTGTCCGATGCTTCAATGGGCAGCATTACGCCTGATGGCGTTTTTACGTCTAACGGAAAGACCGGTATGGTTACCGTGCAATACGGCAATGGTACAAAAGTTTACGGGTCATTTTCTCTGACTGTTGCGTCGCCTGATGTCACGGCGCCGGATTACTGCGGGTTTGTGACTGCCGACAACGGGCAGCGTCAATATTACTATCGCGGTGAATTGTTAAAGTCTCAGTGGATTATTTTACACAAAGATGCATATTACGCGGACGAAAATGGATATCTTTTGACCGGCAGACAGGATATTACGGAAGTTGTCGAGATTGGCAGACCGGTGCGTGGCTATGTGGATGATTATATTTTCCATGGAGAACCCGCGACATTAACCTATACTTTTGATGATTCCGGTAAATTAACGGAAGGCGCGACTGTTTACAGAAACAACTCAAAATATTACATCGTTGCCGGTGTCGTTGAGACGGGCTGGCAGAATATCGGCGGTGATTGGTACTTTTTTGATGGCAATAAATCTCCTACCGGATATGGCAAGATCATCAGCGGGAAGATTTGGACGCGCAGTTATCGTCGATATGAGTGTGATTCCAGTGGTAAATTGATTCGCGGTTTTGCTGATCGCGACGATATTGGAACCCGTTATGAGTGGGCGGGAAATTATGTCACCGGCTGGTTTGATTGTGACGGGTGGTACTGGTGTTATGAGCTCACGGATGAGAATGGCAATGGTAAGTTGGATTTGATCCCGGAGCTTCAAAATGCACGCCTGACCGGTAGACGATATTTTGACCCGGTAACCAGATATATGGTGACGGATTTTGCTGTGATTGACGGAGTTCCATATTATTTCAACGAAGATGGTTCCGTGAAAAACGGCTTGGAAGAGACAGAAGACGGCACGGTTTATCTGATTGACGGGGTGCGTCAGACCGGCTGGGTGGAAATTAACGGACGAAATTATTTCTTTGATCCGGAAAACAACGGCGTTATGTCGAGTGGTTCCGACCGGATATATGCTGTTATGGAGAAGATCGCTTCCGTATTCAATCGCATTGTAGGCGCCTTGTCTGAGATAAACAATGCGTTTGGCGAGATTTAAGTTCGGCAATTATAATTGATATATAATTGTAATTTTTTCGGGAAGGAAGTAAATGTTGTGAGAAGAAAAAAACTATCCAAAGTCGTCTCTGTAATTCTCTCCGCGTTACTGTTGCTGACAATGCTGCCCTTGTCAGTACTCGCGGCTGTGGATCTGGACGATAGCGCGCTTCCCACGGGCAATCTGCTGGTTTCCAAAACCGATTATCCGATCGCCCCGGGAATCGAAGAAACCCATTTGGTCCTCAACAACGCTGACGGCTCAGATCAGAACCATATTCATGCCATGACCGTTGATGTAAAAAATGGTACGGCATCTCTGATCGCCAGCTATAAGGATCAGAACGGCAATGCTTTTGGTCTTCAGACCGTAGTCGATCAGGCAGCTGCGGCGGAAGCCAAACGCGATGTGACTGTCGTGGGCGGCGTCAATGGTGACATTTTCAATATGGCGAACGGTGCAGCCAGCGGAATGCTGATTATGGACGGTGTTGCCTATAATCATCATGGCGGCAGCAATCTTTCGGCGAACAGACCCTATTTCGCCATTCTGAAGGACGGCTCCGCCGTGATCCGCCAGGCGAGCGAGCCTTACGATGATGTAAAAGAGGGGCTTAGCCTTTGGGAAATTTCCGTCTGGGACGGTAAGAATGTTTCCGGCGCCAACGGCAGCTATAATGTCGATTCTCAGCCCAGAACGGCGGTCGGCATCAAGGCGGACGGCTCCGTTGTCATTTTGGAAAATGATGGTCGTCAGAATCCCTATTCGGTCGGTATGTCCTGGCGTGAAATCGCTGATGTGCTGATCAGCCTTGGCTGCGTCTCCGGCGGACAGCTGGACGGCGGCGGATCTTCCACCTTTGTTTCCAAACGCTCCGGCGAAGAAAATCTGACCGTGAAGAATAGTCCCTCCGACGGCGCTGCCCGAGCGGTTTCCACTGCGCTTCTGGTGACCTCCTCAGCGACCCCGGACGGCGTATTTGCCACTGCGACGCTGGAGCCCAATAATGAGGTCTATACCCCCGGCTCCACGGTGCAGTTTACCGCTGCCGGTGCGGATTCCTCCGGCGCTGCTGTTGATCTCCCCGCCGACGGCGCTTTTGCTCTTGCCGACGATTCTTTCGGAACCATTACCTCTGACGGTCTGTTCACCTCCAATGATAAGATTGGTACCGTCACGGTCAACTATATCTCCGGCGACAAGGTATGCGGTGAAGTTTCAATTGAGATTCAGGATCCGGACGAGCTGTTTTTTGCGACCGACGAAATTAGTCTTGGCTTTGAGGATGAGACAGATTTCGGCTTGACTGCCCGCTATCAAGGCAGAGAAATGCACATCAAAGACGGTGATATTAACTGGACTGCAACGGACGCAGAAACCGGTGAAAACTGTCTTGATGCAATCGGCTCCTTCAACGGTAATATCTTTACTTCTGCCGATGGAATCACCAAAACCGCCAATGTAACGGCGACGTATGAAAGAAATGATACCCTGACTGCTACCATACGGGCGATCATTGGTCAGCTGCCAACCATCGTCTGGGACTTTGAAGATCCCGATTACTATCAGATCGATGTGGAAGGCGGCAACTTTCAGACTGCCACATCGGGCAGAGGCAATATTGCTTCTGCATCCGTAGTCAGTATTCTTGACGATTATCCGGTTCGTTTCGGTGAGTATTCGCTGAAACTGGATTATGATTTCCAGACCAACGCGGTCGCCGGCACCGATGGCTCCTATTTCGGCATGACTGAAAATGTTGAGGTGCCCGGTACGCCCACCGGCTTCGGCGTCTGGGTTTATGCGCCGGAGGGGACTGATAATTTCTGGCTGCGCGGATATATTTACGCGGGCAATGATTTTTCAAAAGTTACACCGGTTAACTTTACGCTTGAACCAAACCAGGTTGTCGAAGGCGTAACCGATCCGGCGGGTATTTTCTGGGAAGGCTGGAAATATTGCGAAGCCGATCTGACCGGCATCGCTCCTCCCTATGTGCTGGCAAACGGTTATACCTTCCGCTTGATGTATGTCCCCGGTACCGGCATGGGCTCCCAGAGCAAAGGTTCGATTTATCTGGATAATCTGCAGTTCGTTTACGGTGCGAACATCGACGACGTGGACGCGCCGCTGATCGACTCAATGATGATTAACAATACCGAAATCGTGGATGGCGAGACGGTTGTTGTTTCTGATGATGCCAACACGCTGGAATTCAAGGCGAGCTATTCCGATGTCGAGAATAAGTACACCACCGGCGTGGATATAGTCCGTATGTATCTGGACGGTGTGGAGGTAACGGAGAGCGACTCCTTTGTTGCGACGCCGGATGATATTTGCTATTACTATGCGAAGCTGGCGCCTGGACTGCATACCATGCGTCTGGTTATTCGCGACGGCTTCGGCAATGAAACCGAAGAAACCAGATCCTTTTATGTGGAAAGTGGAACCGCTTCGGAGTGGCCGTCCCTTGTGGCGGAGTTGACCAAAGAGCCTGTCCTCGGCGGCACGGCGGAGGTTACGATTGCCGCGACCGACGCGGATGTCCTGACCGGCGCGGAGATTACCATGTCCATAGACGGTGCACAGGTCAATAATGTGGTATTTGCAGAGGGCTATACCGGCGAGTATAGCTATAATGAAAGAACGAAGTTGCTGACAATCCGGATTCAAAAGGAGAGCGAAGCTGCCATTGCGATGTTCAGCCTTGCGAATACGGATGAATTGGCGAAAGTAATTCTTGATATTCCGCGCAATGCCGTAGGAGGCTCGTCCTTTACTTATTCGGCGAGTGGTGTTTTTGATCCCGCAGAAGGCGCTGTGCTGCCGGAGAATTTCTTCCCCAGCTTTTCCTCCGGTAAGTCGGAGAGTGTGATTCAGGCTGCTTATTCGATTGCGGCGGATCCGATGATTGTCGGCGCGGAAGGCGTTCTGACCGTTCTGGATGCCGATGGCAATCCTGCGGCAGGCGTTACCGTGAAATTTGAAAATGGCACTGAGATTGGCGTAACCGATGCCAACGGTCAACTCAAATCCACTGCGATGACTGCGACTGTCGGCACCATCCGTGTCTATGCAGAAAAGGATGGCGCTCTGTCCTTTATCCGTATGATTGATGTCAATGATGTGCCGGAGGAGCTGAAAGACTCTGCCAAGCCCACTTCCATCATTACGCCGGCTTCGTCGGATGGTTCCAGTCAGAAATCCATTACCTGGCTGGCAAATCCGCTGCTGACGGAAAAGAAAGCGGTTCTTCAGATTGCGGAAAAAGCAGCCTATGACGAAACTGGTGACAGTGCCTTCACAACCATCGAGGGTATTTCCACCGATCTGAATATGGTCCAAACTGACACTTCGGTCCGCAGCAACCGTGTAACTGCCAACGATCTGGAGCCGAATACGGAATATGCGTATCGCGTCGGCGATGGTAATGAGGAGCACTGGTCCGATGTTTATACCTTTACCCTGGGCGAAAAGAATACCGACACATCCTTCTACGTTATTGCGGATATTCAGGATGCGGAGATTTCCTTTGTTCAAGGTATAATGCAGAAGCTTTCCAAGGAGGATTATTCCTTCAGCATTCAGACCGGTGACTCGGTCGATGATGCGGGCAGCTATGTATATTGGAGCAATCTGCTGACACTGTACGGCGCCGAGGGCGCCGGTGATGTGGATTCAATCCACGTTTTGGGCAATCATGAGTATATGAGCGACGAAGAGGGCGTCAACGCCCAATCGATTTACAATCTGGCTGACGCGACCAATGGCAGCACCTATTCCGTGCAATATGGCAATGTCTATGTAGCGGTTGTCAACTATACCCAGAATGCCGAGCAACTCGAAAAAGCGATGGATTGGGTGGTGGAAGACGCCAAAGCCAGCACCGCCCGATGGAAGGTTCTTGCTATTCACCAGCCTGCGTATTATACCAATATAATTGGCGGTAATGATTATGTGAATCGAATCGTTCCTCCGGCGGTAGACGAAGCAGGTATTGATTTTGTCTTCTCCGGTCACGACCACTCCTATGCAAGAACCGAGCCTCTGACCAATCGTGAGATCGACCGTAAAAACGGCGCCGTCTACTTTATCTGCGGCTCCACCGGCGAAAAATCTTACGATGTCACCGATAACCCCGATTTCCATTTTGCTGCGACCAATAATGATTTTGACGCGGTCTATCTGAGTGTCAAGGCAACGGATACGGAATTTGCAGTGGAAGCGCATTCCGTCAGTCCAGATGGTGCGGATATTGTTTTCGATTCCTATACGATGAACAAAGCGATCACCTGCACCGAGGAAGGCGTCCATGACTATGACCTTGACAGAGCCAACAATAAGCTGATGTGCTCGGTCTGTGGTTATACCACCGATGTGGGTACCTACACCGGCTTTGTGCATGACACCGCCAACGGTAAGCTGATGTATCTGCTTCTGGGCAAGATCGTGACCAACGCCTGGCAGACCGGCGGCGATCCCACAACAGGTCTTGAGTATTAT
>CASFQZ010000054.1 GCA_949296825.1 uncultured Eubacteriales bacterium | reverse complement strand
TAATAGCATCCTGTGTTGACCTGCCTACGGTGGTACGGATCCTATTGATTGTGGGTGCTGCTTTTGTGGAGGTAGTGGGCATAGCGGCGGGCGCAATGCTTGAAATGAAGGCTGGTTATTTTGAATGTCCTCATTGTAAAGAACTTTTTGCTCCGAGTATGAATGAGTATGTAAAAGGTTATCATACTTTGACAAAACGCAGATGGACCTGTCTTAAATGCGGTAAAACGGGAAGGTGCAAACATCGTATGACAAGATAAATACGACTTCTGGTAATAGAAAAGCCAGAGAAGCCAACGGGCGGTCAAGAAGAACGGCGCATACGTGCCGCTGCTCGCAGCACCGCCTGCCTTTGCAGAAAGGCAAGAAAGGAGCGACAGCAAGGAGTGCCGCTGATCTCAGTCTATCGAAAAATATCTGCCTCATCTGCTTAAAAAGTTGGCGCAAAGAGAAGCAGCCGTGTCAAAAGTGGCGCGGCAGACCAGTTTTCCAAAAGGATCTTTTTCTCCCACTCACAAACATGGCGCAGCTTGATCTCTGAGTGAGACCCGGAACAATTTGAAAAAAAACACAAAAAAGCGGGACCCCCCTGTTATTCACAGGAGTGTCCCATCACTTTGCGCCGCTATGGCAATATCCATAGACGACGTCATAATCTGGTAGAGACAGAGGGACTCGAACCCTCGACCTTTGCGATGTGAACGCAACACTCTAACCAGCTGAGCTATGTCTCCGTGCAGTATTATATCACTGATTTTTGAATTTGTCTACCGTTTTTTCAAATTTTTTTGCTCTTTCCTGCCGGAAGAAAAATCCCATTCCTTCGTACGAAAATTATCTTGACTTATCGATGCGATTCCCCTATAATCGGACTGATTGAACCCCGAAAGAAGAGCCAGTGATGGCAGGAGGCTTAGTGATGCATACATTTGAAATTAAAAAAGACGGCTTTTATCTGGACGGTAAACCGTTCCGTGTAATGTCCGGTGCCATTCATTATTTTCGCACCCTTCCCGCGTATTGGGATGACCGGCTGGAAAAACTCAAAGCGGCAGGGCTGAATACCGTAGAAACCTACGTCGCCTGGAATCTGCACGAAACCAGGGAAGGCGAGTTTTGCTTTGACGGCATCTGCGACATCGAGCGCTTTATTCGCCTGGCGGGGGAGAAGGGCTTGCAGGTTATTGTTCGTCCCAGCCCCTATATCTGCGCGGAATGGGAATTCGGTGGGTTCCCCGCCTGGCTGCTGCGGGAGGGAAATATCGCTCTGCGTACCGCCGACCCTGTGTATCTGGAAAAAATCCGCGCCTGGTATCGCCAATTGATTCCCCGTCTGGCGGCGCTGCAATGCACCAGGGGCGGTCCCATCATTATGATGCAGATCGAGAATGAATATGGCAGCTACGGCAGTGATCGGGACTATCTTCGTTTTCTGGCGCAGCAAATGCGTGAAAACGGCGTGGAGGTGCCGCTGTTTACTTCTGACGGTGAGACCAATTACTTTTTATACACCGGGACCCTGCCGGAGGTTTTCAAGACCGTTAATTTTTTCTGTGAAGATATGGCGTATGCCTTTGGCGATATCCGCAGAATGCAGCCCGATTTGCCGCTGATGGTCGGCGAGTTCTGGGGCGGCTGGTACGACCATTGGGGCGAAGCGCATAACGGCCGCTCTCCCGAGGAGTTCCGCCGCGCCTTTGAAGCGCTGATCCAAACCGGTGCGAGCTTTAACCTCTACATGTTCCACGGCGGTACCAACTTCGGCTTTATGAACGGCGCTAATCATACCGATAATAAATTTCAGCCCGATGTGACCAGCTACGATTATGATTGTATGCTGACCGAGCAGGGAGAGCCGACCGAAAAATACTGGATTGTTCGGGAGCTTTGCGAAAAATATACCGGCAAAAAAGCGCCGGAGCTGACGTTGCCCGCCAATCCTGCCGCCGCCTACGGAAAAGTTGCCTTGACTGCCTACGGCAGTGTTTTTGATCAGCTGAACGTCATGGCAAGCCGCCACCATACCATGGAGACGCGCCCCATGGAATATTATGGGCAGAATTATGGTTATATCCTTTACCGTACCACCTTGCCTTGCTATGGCGAACAGGAGCTTCGCGTGAACAATCCCCATGATCTGGCATATATTTTTATCAATGGAAAATATGTTGACAGAATCTGGCGCAATGACACGAGTAAAATGCGGAAAGTCAATTTTGATCTGGAGGAGAATCGCCTGGACATTCTGGTTGAAAACTTTGGCAGAGTCAATTACGGCAGATTTCTGCATGATCATAAGGGAATTACCGAAAATGTCACCATTGGCATGAAGCTGCTCATGGATTGGGATGTATTCTGTATGGAGTTGGACGATCCGCAGCACGCGGTTCTGTTCGAGGCGCTGCCAGAAAAAACGGCGGTCCATGGTTTCCTGCGCGGCTCTTTTTCGGCGGACGAGCTGCACGACACCTTCCTTTCTACGAAGAATCTTTCGGTCGGACAGGTTTTTGTCAATGGATTCAACCTGGGCAGATATTGGACCGAAGCCGGCCCTCAGCAGACGCTGTATGTCCCCGCGCCGCTGCTGCGCAAGGGGGAAAATGAACTGTTGATTTTTGAAAATGAAGGCGTCCGTGATTTTTCCGTTGAGCTGATAGATCATGCGGAATTGTCATAATGCGAAATCAGACAAAAAGGAGCTCCCGACGGGCTCCTTTTTGTCTGTCGGGATATTTTCTGAAAAATCCGACGGTTTTTACGGTAGTTTTTGTTTACATTTCAAGATATGTATGCTATAATTTCCATGTATAAACCATAGTGAAAGGAAAATGGCTTATGGATACGGTAAAAATCGGTATTATCGGCATCGGCGGCATTGCCAACGCCGCGCATATTCCTGCCTATCTTCAGGATAAACGCACCGAGGTCATCGCCCTGTGCGACATTGACCGCAAAAGGGCGGAAACGGCAAAAAAGAAATTTTTTAAAGAAGCGGAAGTTTACGAAGATTATATGGATCTTTTGGCAAACGAAGCGGTAGATGCGGTGGATATCTGTACGCCCAACTATCTGCACGCGGAGATTGCCATTGAGGCGTTCCGCGCCGGCAAGCATGTGTTCTGTGAAAAGCCGGACGCCATTACCGTGGAAGATGCGGAAAAAATGTACGCTGCCAGCCTGGACGCGGAAAAAGTGCTGATGGTTATGCGCAACAACCGCTTCAATGAAAACTCCCGTTATCTGAAAAAATTTATCACCAAAGGTCGTATGGGGGATATATATGTTGCCAAAACTGCGTGGAAGCGCCGCCGTGGTATTCCCGGCAAGGGCGGCTGGTTTACCACCAAAGAGCTGTCCGGCGGCGGTCCACTGATCGATTTGGGTGTTCATATGATTGATCTGACCTGGTGGCTGATGGGTTGCCCGGAGGTGGATATGGTTACCGGCAATACCTTCTGTAAATTTGCCGACAGCGATGCGAAGGACTCTGTTCATGCCAATTTCGGCGACCGGGTTGAAAATGGTATTATGGATGTCGAAGATCTTGCCATCGGAACCATTTATTTCAAGAACGGCGCTATTTTGCAGTTTGAAACCAGCTGGGCTTCCAATATCGAAAAGGAAGAGCGCTATGTCGAGCTGTATGGTACCCGCTCCGGCGCCCGCTGGGACGGCAGTAAAGATGAAATTTATTACGAAAATCCAAAGGGTAAGCTATGCAACCATATTGTCAATCAGAACGACATTATCGGCGATCATGCGCTGAATCTGCTGAACTTTATCGATGTAATCCTCGGCAAAGCGCAGCCGCTGTATACCCCGCAACAGGGAATTGAGATGATCAAGATCCTTTCCGCTATTTATGAATCTGCTGCTAACGGCGGTAAACAAGTCAAGTTTGCCGACTGAATATTTCCCTGATTTTTGTTGTTATAATCCCGGTTCCCACAATGGCGGAGCCGGGATGCTTTTTTGTCAGAAAAAACGCGCTGCGAACCAGGGTCCGAAGCGCGCATCTTTTTTTGCTTATTTTTTCTCGCCGCCGGCGGGCTGTTTTTTCTTGCGATGGATGACAAACCGCTGCAGCGGATAGGTCCAAACGGTCGGAATGGTCATCACCACAATATTTAATATCAGATCGATCCATGCGTTTTCGTACCCCGCGTCCGCAATCAGACCGCGCAGGAAGGGGAACATCCAGGTGGTTACCAGAATGGTAAATACGACCATGATAATGTAAAGAATCATCGACAGCACCGGGTTGGAATCGGCTTTGAAGGTCATTTTTCGGTTCATGATAAAGGCAGCGGCATAGCCGACTACGGCGGAAATGAAATAGGAATATACCGCATCCAGCTGGTCGCCCACATTCAGCCAGAGCAGGAATTCATTTTCGACCGCAACGCCGTTCAGCGATTTGAATACCACATATAGACAGAACATATTGACCAGAATTTGCAAAATCGATGTGCTCGCGCCGGTGAATGTAAATTTAATAAATTTCCAGATTTCCTGATGTCGGGCGATAAAATCTTTGAATTTTTCTTTCATACAGCCACCTCAAATGCCGGATTTTACTATAAGTATAGTATAAGCAATTGCGCGATAAGGAATCAATGGACAAAACGGAGGATTCTGTTGCTTGATCGACAAAACCTTGCGATTGGGGGAAAAACTTCAGCAAATTCCCGTTGTGACTGTCATCTCTCCGCCGTCGCCGACCAGCACGGTAACGCCGCCGCATTCTGCCGTATAATAGGTTTGGGCGCCGACCCGCTTCAGTGTTGCTTTCACATCCGGAAATGCGCCGGCTCTGGTGTTCGTGATTACGGCGATTTTTGGCGAGAGCGCCTTGGCGAAGGGATAAGAGGTGGAGCCGACGGTGCCGTGATGTCCCACTTTCAAAAAATCAACGCTGCCGACGATTTCGGCAATGCGCCGTTCGCCGCCGTTTTTATAGTTGAGGTCGGCAGCCAGCAGCGCCCGGGTTCCGTTTTTGGTCAGCAGCGTCACCACACTGTTGGCATTTTCGCCATAGCGGGTTACGCTTTTTTCGTCGCTGTAAAGAAAGGTCAGCTTGAAATTTCCCAAATGACAGCTTTCCTGGTCAAAATCTTCCGCGATCGGAATGTTTCGCTTGTTCAATGCTTGTACGGTCTGATCGTAAACCTCCTGATTGTCCCAGAACAGGACCTCCAAGGGGAAGACCTTTTTCTTTTGATAGGGGCGCAAATAGGCTTTTTTGACGACAATATCCCGATCCGCCAGCAGCGTATCAAAACCCCCCAGGTGATCGGAATGGGCGTGGGTCCCCAGCAGAAATTCAAAGGTTACCTTTCCATCCCTGCTTCGGCAGTGACTGAGAATCCATTCGGTGATCTTCTTTTCAAAGCCCGGGAAATTCAAATGCGGCAGCCCCCTGGGATTGTCAGAATCTTCCGCTGCGTCGATCAGCGCAAATTTCCCTTCGCTTTCCAGAATGATGCAGTCCGACATTCCGGTGTTTAGGATATGAATCGCGTCCAATACGCATACCTTCTTTCCGTCGAATGATAGATTATTGCGATTTCAGTAAGTGATTGTCCGCCAGTGCCCGCATGATAACCTCCGCCGCCGCATCGTCGTCGTTGGTGCAGGCGATGTGATCCGCAGTCCGTTTTAATTCGTCGCAGGCATTCCCCACTGCAACGCCGTTGCCGGCGAAGCGAATCATCGGCACATCGTTCAGGCTGTCGCCCATGGCGGTGATCTGCGTAGGCTTAATGCCCAAAAGCAGCGCCAGACGGCTGAGAGCTTCTCCCTTGTCGGCGTGAGCGGAAAAAACTTCCATATTGTTTTTCATGGAGGTGGTCAGCTTAACGCCGGGCATTTTTCCAATCCGCTCAAAACAGGCGAGCCGCTCCTGCGGGTTGCGGAAAAATGCGTGGATCATTTCCACCGATTCCGGCTCGGCGCGGTAAAACGCTTCCAGGTCCGTCACGCCCCGCCTCGTTTCCCGCAGCACCGGGCGGTAAGTTGATTCTACCTCAAAGGCTGCCCACATCTCCTCGCTTAAATTTTTATATTCCGTATAGGGGCGTCCGTGTCGGTAAATCTCTACCATGGCATCGCAGCCGGAAAGGATCTGTAAAATCTCTTCCGAAATATGCCGGTCGATATAAGTTGCCGATAACATCTGTCCGCTTCGATCCGCCATTCCCGCGCCGTTGGAAAAAATAAAAAAGGAAAAACAGCCGCAGTTTCGTACCTGCTCGGGCAGTTCATAAAAGGTTCTGCCGGAATTGATGACCAGATACAGTCCGCCGACATCGCCGTTTTTCAGTGCAGTCAGATTTTTTTGCGACAACGTTCCGTCCGAATGCAGCAGCGTACCGTCCACATCCAGCGCAATCAGTTTTGTCTGCATACCCTTCCTCCTTGGCAACAATCCTCGACACAAGTATACCGAAACCGCGCTCGTTCGGCAACCCCCTTTTTCATATTTACATAAAATTTGCCCGTGACAGCGACAAAACCTTACGCCCATTTTACCGTCCATCGCCGCGAAGTTTTCCTTCTCACAAACTGCACGATAAAAATTGAAAAAAATCTGATTTACCTATAGACAAATCAGAAAATCAGTGCTATAATGTATATCCGTCGGGGGCGTAGCTCAGCTGGGAGAGCGTACGGTTCGCATCCGTAAGGTCGAGAGTTCGATCCTCTTCGTCTCCACCAAAGAAGCGCCGCGATTTTGATACGATGCGTATCAAGGTCGCGGCGCTTTCTTGCTATTGTGATTGTGGAACGAACTATTCAGCTGTTAAGGGTGTTATTGGACCATTTTCTAACCCTTTTTAGTTTTGTGCACAGTTAATCTGCTTTGCTTGGCGTGATAGAAATAAGAAAAAGACTGTGTGTATC
>CASFQZ010000053.1 GCA_949296825.1 uncultured Eubacteriales bacterium | reverse complement strand
CAGTCCCACATTGACATTGTCGGCGTGTTTTTGGGATTTATCCTTAAACTGGGTCATGCGCGCAGCCTCGCCGAACTGGGTATAGCAGTTCAAAATCCACCCCAGCTGCGCGTGGGCGGGCACATGGCTCTGCACAAAAATGATATTTTTTTCCGGGTCCAGCTCCAGCGCCAAAAGCAGCGCGTAAATTTCCTGTGTGCGGCGGCGCAGAAGCTGTGGCTCGGTACGGATGGTCAGCGAATGCAGATCCGCTGCGCCGAACAGGCAGTCATATTCCGTTGCCATTTGCGACCAGTTTTTCAGCGCGCCCAGATAGTTGCCCAGCGTCGGCGTGCCGGTGGGCTGGATCAGGCTGAGTACGGTTTGTTCTGTTTTCTTGTTTTCTTCCATGGGGTTTCCTCTTTATTGATTGATTTGGCGATTGCACGCCAGAAAGGTCAAGCGATCTTCGATTTGTTGGGAGCCATGACCGTAGCCGTGTCCGCCGTGGTCCGATGTAATCAGAATCAACCAGTCCTCATTTTGATAGGTCGGGCGGTTCTGAATCGCCTGCAGAATTTCATAGGCGCAGCGGTCGGCATTGGTGACGCCGACAACATAGCGGTAGTTGTCCGGCTCAAAGCCGCTGCCGTGTCCGTTGCCGTCGGGGAATTCGTTGATGCCGAACAGAAGGTCAATATCTTCATCCAGCGCGCGCAGCAGAATCGATTGCAATTCGTCTTCCTCGGCGACCTTGGTAAAGGTCAGCGGAAGATTTTCCTCCTTCGCCCGTCGGATTTCATCGCGGTAGGTTATGGTGAAGTGATCCTGCCACAGCGAAGCGAAAAGGGCGGAATATCCATTCCTTGCCGCTTCCGTCAACACAGTCGGACAATCTTCCCGCAGCGGCACATGATGCACCACGCCGTTTTCAACGCCCCATTTGCCGGTTAAAATTGCCGCCCAGCCCTGAGCGGTGCTGGTTTCCTGCAAAGTTTCCGGTTGGCTCGGGTCTCCGCCGGCATAGCTGAGATACAAGCCGCCTTTTTCCTTTAACTGCGTGATAGCGCTGAAGCGGCTTTTGCAGTTGTGACCGGTGACTTTTCCGTCTTTGGACGGAATCAGAAAGCAGAGGCTGTCCGCGCGCGCACCGTCAAAGCCATAAAGCAAAACCTTCTTTTTTCTGTCGCTTTCCGCCGTCAGATGGGCGCGAATCAGTTTTGCTATTATGGTTTGCGGCAAGGCGCTTTCCACGGAGTTGTCAAAAATACCCTCCGCCTGTACGCGGGCAAGATAGGCTTCCTTTTCTTTGTTTGCTGCTGGTGTTGTCATAATCGGTTCAGGTAGCGGTGATGTTTTGCGCTGCCGCTCCTCCCTTGCTTTTTGGTTTATTTTACGAACGGATTTTCCGTCGGATAGGGTAGGCTCCTGGGCTGATTGTAGCTGATTTCCTCCACGGGAACGCCGATCAGCTTAAAGATCTCATACAGCGCCTTGCCGAAATGTCCGAAGGCAACTGCGCCGTGGTGCGGATAATTCTTTTCGATCAGAACATGACGGTAAAATCTGCCCATTTCCGGAATGGCGAACACGCCGACACCGCCGAAGGAACGGGTTTCGACCGGCAGAATTTCCCCCTCCGCCGCATAGGCGCGCAGGATGTTATCCGCTGTGCTTTGCAGCCGGAAGAAGGTGATTTCACCGGGTAGAATATCGCCCTCCAGCGTACCGTCGGTCACTTCCTCGGGAAGGCTGCGCGCCATGATTTTCTGGTTTTTCATGCAAAAGCTTTTGAGCTTGCGCGAGCAGGTATTGCCGCAGTGGAAGCCCATGAAGGTATCCTTCTGGGTATAGGGGAATTTTCCGGCGATGGATTCCCGATACATATCCGCCGGGACGGTGTTGTTGATGTCCAGCAGCGTGACCGCGTCCCGGCTGACGCAGGCGCCGATGTATTCACTCAGCGCGCCGTAAATATCCACCTCGCAGGAAACGGGCAGTCCCGCGCCGGTCAGGCGGCTGTTGACATAGCAGGGGACAAAGCCGAACTGGGTCTGGAAGGCGGGCCAGCACTTGCCGGCGATGGCGGCGTATTTGCGGTAGCCTTTATGGTCGCGCACCCAGTCCAGCAGGGTCAGCTCGTACTGAGCGAGCTTATCCAGCACGGCGGGTTTCTGATTGCCCGCGCCCAGTTCTTTGCGCATGTCTTCGACGACCCCGGCAATGCGTGGATCGCCGTCGTGTTTGTGATAGGCTTCAAACAAATCTAGCTCGGAGTTTTCTTCAATTTCCACCCCCAGATTGAACAGCTGCTTGATCGGGGCGTTGCACGCCAGAAAGTTCAAGGGACGGGGACCAAAGGTGATCAGCTTTAATTCGGACAGACCGACCACCGCCCGGGCAATGGGCAAAAATTCGTGCAGCATATCTGCGCATTCGTCGGCGGTGCCTACCGGATATTCGGGGATATATGCCCGGATGTTGCGCAGCCGCAGGTTGTAGCTGGCATTCAGCATTCCGCAATAGGCATCGCCCCTGCCGTCCAACAGGTCGCTCTGGCTCTCCTCCGCGGCGGCAATAAACATTTTGGGCCCGTCAAAATGCTTGGCAAGAAGGGTCTCGGAAATCTCCGGACCAAAGTTGCCCAAATAAACGCAAAGGGCGTTGCAGCCGTTCTTTTTGATATCCTCCAGCGCCTGCAGCATATGGATTTCGCTTTCTACGATACAGATCGGACATTCGTAAATATCCGCTGCGGAATATTTTTTGCCGTAGGCTTCGATCAGCGCTTTGCGGCGGTTGATCGCCAGACTTTCGGGAAAACAGTCGCGGCTGACGGCGACAACGCCGAGCTTGATGGTGGGAATGTTGTTCATGTGCAAAATCTCCTTTATGCTTCTTCCGTATTTTTATTTCTTTTGTTGCTGCGCCGTTTCAAAAGTCCCTTCTTGCCGGCGGCGATCAGCCCGATTCCTGCGGCAGTGACCACGGCGGCGGACGCCAGCACGGCAGTCAGCTTCCAGGCGACCGTTTTCAGATATTGGGGATAGATGCTCTCAATGAATTCGGACATTTCCACGCCTACCTCCGTGTGGCGCTCGATACCGTGCTTTTCCACCAGCGGAACAAATTGCCGGAAGGCATCCTGCTTGCGCAGATAATGCAGATCGTTTTCATACATGATGGCGTATAGGATATTGATCTGAATTTCCTCCAGATAAGAACGGATGCGCTCATCGCTTGTTTTTTCCAGCGCCTGTGCAATCAGCTTTTCGTACCGGCGGCAATTGGGAATGGACAGGTAATCCAGCGCGTGGGTATACGGCTCGTCATACAGATCCAGATCCTTTGCCTTTGCTTTCACCGCGCTGTTCATGGAATCCAGATATTCTGCGATCTCGGGAGCTGCCTCGCCGTAGGTTATCAGCACATATTTCGCCAGGACGGCGCTGACATCTATTTCGTTGTCCCAGAGCTGGCGGGAGAGAATATAAGCGCGCAGCCGCGCCATTTCATCGTTCTTTTCCCGGCTGCCCTGATGAAAAACGGCGCGGACGTTATTTTCAAGATACAACGTGTGGTTGTCTTTCTGTACATCGTAATTGGGGTAGGGCAGCAGCAGGTGCTTGAAGTTGATGACATAATCCCAGATCATCAGGCTGCTGCTGACGGCGCCCCAGCTTTCGATCAATTCCCTGGTTTTTTCTGCTTTCTCCGATGCACCGTACCGGTAGCTGTAAAGCTGCCCGGAATTGATTGGCGCCAGAACAATATTGACATTTTTTTCACAGGTCATGCCTTTGGGAACTTGTTCGTTGTAGGTATAAGCGAGGGTGGAAATCATTTTGTCGGGGAAGCGCCGCGCCAGGCGGTTGATGACCGGCAGCATAGTGCCCATCATGGACCCGGTCTCCTCCAGCACCTTTTGACAGCTGGGACAGGTGCAATAGGTCCAGTTGTCATTGATGCTGAAATCCCAGTAGATTTTGTCCGGCTGTTCGGCAATTTTCTGCGCCATTTTTTCTTCAATGATCGGATAGACCTCTTCGTTGGTCAGACAGAGCTGCATCGGCTCCCCGTTCTCGTCGTAAGAAAAATATTCCGGGTGGCTTTCTCCGTATTCCTCAGGGCTGACAAACTGGAAGCTGGAATGGCACCAGGTGCCCCACAGGGCGTTGGCTTCGATGTTGTCCGCCACCACGCCGTTGTTGCGCAGCTTGCGGTACCAGCCGTTCTGGGCGACTTCATATTGAAAGATTTTGCGCCAGGCAAAGTCCGGATTGCTGACGGTATGAAAGGGCTCCAAATAGATGGTCGGCAGAGAGGGCACATAGTCATAGTCCTCTCGTACAAACATACAGCCCAGCGTATCCTCTAAAAAACCGTAAACCGCGTTGCTGAGCGCCGCTTCGGTAAGGGCAAGGAAATGGATTTGTTCTTTTTGTGCGTCGATTAGATAGCCGTCGTCCCGCACTTCGGATAAATCAATGCCCTGGGACAGCGCCGTTTGTCCGACGGTGATCACTGCGCCGCCGGCATATTCGCTTTCGGCAAAGACCGGAAATTGATCGCTGCTGCCTGTCAGTTGATTCAGATATTTTGACAGCTCCCCGGCGGCAAACAGCGTCTCTTCACCGCAGCCGTCCGCAACGATGATCTGAAACGAGCTGTTCCCGTTCCGGGCGAGCTCTATTTTCTCTTGGTCCGGCTCGGAAAGCTGCGCGCGCAGCGCGTCTTCACTGTAAGAGGACAGCATTTGCCGGATGTGTAAGGTGTCTGATGACATTTGTTCTGCCGCCGCAGCGCTTATCGGGGACAAGCCGACCAGCGCGCTTAATACAATCGCAGGAAATTTTGTATGCATAAAGCGCCCCCAGTTTCATTGTTCTATCGATATTTTACCAGCCTGCGAAAAAAAAGGCAACCGATATTTTCACCTTTTTCTAAAAGAAAGCGGGGCGAGCTCCGGTGCGGATTGCTGGTGCTGTATGCGGGATTTTATCGTTCTTATGCATAAACTTCAGACGATTTTTTAGCTGCGGCAACAAGAAAAGATAAAGCTTTTCTCTTTTTCGGCTTTGTCCTGCGCTGAAAAAATACCCGCACAGGCACAAAAAACAGAGACGGCGCTTTGCCGCCGGCGCGTGCCGAAGCGCTGTCTCTGTTTATTTTGCCCATGGAGAGGAAGTCACATCTGCTCCATTTGTCAATGAGATCTGTCCTCATTCAGCGGGGGAAAGCCCCAAACAAGTCCTCTTGGATTGTTTGGACCCATGCCGGTTTTCGTCATCGGTGCTCTCTGCATGATCCGATCTTTACAATGTTCCGTTCAGAAAGGCAGTGCGGAACCAGACATCATCGGCGGCAAAGGATTTGCCGTTCAAATAAGAGAGCATTCCCGCTTCTTCGCTGAGACGGAAGGTCAGGCGATAGGAATACAGACATTGTTTTTTGTAGCCGCCGTATTGCTTGTTTTGCGCGTTGGTGCCGTATTTGCCGTCTCCCAGCAGCGGGTGCCCGATGGACGCCAGGTGGGCGCGGATTTGATGGGTCCTGCCAGTCAACAGGTCAATTTCCAGCAGCGAAAGCCCGTTTCGACAGCTCAGAACGGTATATTTTGTTGCGATTTTTTTTGCGTTCGGCTTTGGCTTTTGGGATATAAATACTTTGTTCTTTGCGCTGTCCTTGGTCAGGTAGCCGGTCAGAACATCGCTCTGCTTCGGCATTTTTCCAATAGCGATGCAAAGATAAAGCTTTTCGATTTCCCGCCGTTTGATGATTCCGTTTAGAAGACGCAGCGCCTCCGCGTTTTTCGCCGCCAGCACCAGCCCGCCGGTATTGCGGTCAATGCGGTTGGCAAGGGCGGGAGCAAAAGCGTTTTCCGCGTCCGGGTCATATTCGCCTTTTTCATAGAGATAGCGCTGTACTGCGCCAAGCAGGGTGCTAACATATTCGCCGTTGTCCGGATGGCAGAGCAGTCCGGCTTTTTTATTGAGAATCAAAAGATTTTCGTCTTCGTAAACAATGGACAGGTTTTTCGGCGCCGCGAGAAAGTCGTAACTTTTCTTTTGCGTATCGGCAAAAAATTCATCACGGATATAAAGGGTAATCTCGTCGCCCTCGATAAGGCGGGCGGAAATGTCTGCTTTTTTTCCGTTCAGCTTGATGTGCTTGGTGCGAAGATATTTATACAGCAGTGATTTTGGCAGGGCAGGCACGGCTTTTGATAGAAATTTATCCAGTCGTTGACCACTGTCGTTTTTTGCAATACGAAGTATTTTCATCATGCATCCTCTGGATTCGGCTGATAAGGATTTCCATAAAACCCTTCGGGAAGCACATTATTTGTCACCATCGAAAAGGAGCCTGTCGGCGTGAAAATAATGTGATCGCGCAGTATTACGCCGTTGGAGCGCAGAATGTGCGACAAAGTGCGGGTCATCGATAAGTCGGGTTTGGAAGGATTCCAGATTCCCCTCGGATGGTTATGTGCGACAACGACAGAGGTTGTTTTTTCTTGCAGAAGAACAGAATAGATCCGTTTCTCGCCGATAGTAACCTGTTTCGTGGAACCCGTAGCCAAAAGGTTGCAGCTGAGCACCCGATTCTCTTGATCCAGGCAGAGCATATAAAAGCATTCGATGTTTCTGTTGATGAAAAAATCACGAAGATAATTCGTTGTATCCTGAAGGGTATTCAGAACCGGGTGCGGGTCTTTACAGCGTATTTTGAGCTCCCGGACCATCTCGGGAAACATATGAAAAAACAGTGCCGTCTGCTTGCTGATAAGTCCGCCCTCGGTTAAATCCTTCGGAAGATTGGAAAAAGCAAAAAATAGGTATTGATAAATATCCATCAGCTTTTTTGCGGCTTCGGGCGCGTTGTTTTTACTTTGAAGATGGAAAAGCAAAAGCTCCAGAATCTCCTGGTCGGTAAAATCTGCCAGTCCGCTTTCTTTGTATTTTTGCATGAGCTGAGCATAGCGTTCATCTTCCGCCCTGTCAGAAGCGCACAGAGGCTCCATTCCTTCCCATCCTTTCGCATTAAGATAATATAAAAAAGAGCCGCTTTTCAGAAAGGCGGGGAAAGCGACTCCTACGGTGCCGGACTGCAGCCGTGGGCGCGAGTCGAATTATACGCGGATAATTTCCTCGCGTTCGGCGCCGACGGAAATATAGGTAATGGGGCAGCCGACAGCTTCCTCGATCCATTTGACATATTTGCGGGCGTTTTCCGGCAGTTCATTGATATGACGGCACCCGGAAATATCCGTGCCCCAGCCGTCAAAATATTCGATGTTTGGTTTTGCGTCTGTCAGCGCCTTGCCCATGGGGAAGGATTTTGTGGTCTTGCCGTGGATGTCATAGCTGACAACAACGGGGATTTTTTCCAGAGAGGAAAGGATGTCCAGCTTGGTCAGCGCCAGCTCGGTTGCGCCCTGTACGCGTACGCCGTAACGGGACGCTACCACATCAAAACCGCCGACTCTTCTGGGTCTGCCGGTGGCGGCACCATATTCGCCGCCCGCTTTGCGCAGGTTTTCTGCTTCTTCGCCGAACATTTCGGCGGTAAAGGGACCTTCGCCGACGCAGGTGGAATAGGCTTTCATAATGCCGATGACCCGGTCAACACTGTGACCGGGAATACCCGCCCCGATGGGACCGTAGGCGGCGACGGTGGAAGAGGAGGAGGTGTAGGGATAAATGCCGAAGTCAATATCCCGCAAAGCGCCGAGCTGTGCTTCAAACATGATATTTTTCCCTTGCTTGACGGCATCCTCCAGATATTCGCCGGTGTCGCAGATATAATCCTTCAGCGGGTCGCCGTAGGTTTTCAGCCACCGGAGCATTTCTTCGTAATCAAAAGCCTTTGCGCCATATACGCCGGTGATGGTCAGGTTTTTCCATGCCATAATATGCTTTAATTCCTCCGCCAAGGCGTCGGGCTGGAGAAGGTCGCCCATGCGCAGCGCTTTTTTCAGATATTTATCGCCGTAAATCGGCGCAATCCCCCGGCGGGTCGAGCCGTATTTTGCGTCTTTCAGGCGTTCTTCCTCCAAGCAGTCCTGGGCGACATGATAGGGCATACAGATTGCCGCCTTATCGCTGATTTTTAAGTGTTTCGGGGAAATTTCAATACCGGCTTTTCGTAATTTTTCGATCTCGCCGCAAAGGTGCGCCAAGTCAATTACCATGCCGTTGCCCATCACATTGACGACATCCGACCGCAAAATACCGGAAGGCAGCAGATTCAGGATAAACTTGCCGAGGGGATTGACCACGGTGTGCCCCGCGTTGTTGCCGCCCTGATAGCGGCAGACGATATCCTGCTCGCGGGAGAGCAAGTCAACCATGCGGCCCTTTCCTTCATCGCCCCAGTTGATGCCGACAACGGATGTTAACATAGTATCAAACGACCTTTTATTTTGGATTTCCGGCGTGCGGCTTTTGAAGCACGCCAAATCAACAGGATTATGATAGCATAAAATGAAGCTTAATTCAATACATCCCGACAAATTCCCCTCAAAAAACAAAAAAACGACGACGTTTCCGTTTTTGCAGAAAATTTTTTCGGTTTTCGCGAAGTAGTTCTTTCCATAAAAAGCGGTCTGTGTTACAATAAACGGGTAATTTGATCCCCGGAGGACTGTTATGAAGAACCAGACGATTTTGATTTTGGATTTTGGCGGGCAATATAAAGAATTGATTGCCCGTCGGGTACGGGAGTTGGGCGTATACTCTGTGATTCAGCCCGGTGATTTGCCGATAGAAAGGATAAAGGAAATCGCGCCGATTGGTATGATTTTTACCGGCGGTCCCAACAGCGTCTATGACGAAGCGTCGCCAAAGTGTGACAAAGCTGTGCTGGAGCTGGGCATTCCCGTGTTGGGCATTTGCTACGGAATGCAGCTGATGACCTATTTGCTGGGCGGCGAGGTCAGCCCCTGTGATACCAGCGAATACGGTACAATCGAAGTCGACGCAAAGACAGATTCTCTGCTTTTCACCGGTCTTGCGCCTTTACAGCGGGTTCTGATGAGCCATACCGACTATGTCTCCCGTCTGCCGGAGGGCTTTCGCGCGACCTCCAAAAGCGCGAACTGTCCGGCAGCTTCTGCGGAAAACGCAAAGAAGAAGCTGTATATGACTCAGTTTCACCCGGAAGTGGAGAACACCAGAAACGGCAAAAAAATGCTGCGCCGCTTCCTCTATGATGTCTGCGGAGCCAAAGGCGATTATTCGATGAAAGATTATCTTGTCCGTCAGATTGACGCAGTGCGCGAGCAGGTTGGCGAAAAGACAGTGATTCTCGGACTGTCCGGCGGCGTGGATTCATCGGTCTGCGCGGCGCTGCTTTCCAAGGCGATCGGCAGCCAACTGGTATGTATTTATGTGGATCATGGTTTTATGCGCAAGGATGAAACCAAGGCGATTTGCGAAACCTTCGAGCAAATGGATCTGCGCTTTGTCTGTGTCCATGCACAGGAGCGTTTTTTGGAACAGATCAAAGGTGTAGAGGAGCCGGAAACTAAGCGCAAACGCATCGGAGCGGAGTTCCCGAAGGTGTTTTATGAACAGGCGGTCCGCTGTGCCGAGGAGGCATTTTTGGCGCAGGGCACCATCTATCCCGATGTGATCGAGTCCGGCAGCGGCGGCGCAGTAATCAAAAGCCATCACAATGTCGGCGGCTTGCCGAAGGAATTGAACTTTTTGGGCGTGGTGGAGCCGCTGCGCGGCTTGTTCAAGGACGAGGTGCGCAAGCTCGGCAGGATGCTGGGGCTACCCAAAGAGCTGGTTGAGCGCCAACCCTTCCCGGGACCTGGACTTGCCATCCGTGTGATCGGCGAAGTGACAAAGGAAAAGCTGGATATTCTGCGGGAAGCGGACGCGATTTTGCGGGAAGAAATTGTAAGCTCCGGCAAACGCGCCGACCAGTTTTTCGCAGTGCTGACCAATACGCGTTCCGTGGGTGTTATGGGCGACGACCGCACCTATAACTATGTCTGCGCCCTGCGCGCCGTCAGAACCAATGACTTCATGACCTGTGAGTACGCCAGATTGCCCCACACCCTTCTGGCAAAAATTTCCCGCCGTATCACCAACGAAGTCAAAGGCATTAACCGCGTGGTCTACGATATCACCGATAAACCCCCCGCGACGATTGAATGGGAATAAAACGGAACGCCGCAAAAACCAGTAGTTGTGCGGGCTTGCGGCGTTCGGAGAAGTCTTTTGATTACATTTTGATAACAGTGCAGGTTCACAATAGATGCGTTGCAATATAAAAAAGAGATAGCAAATAGGAAAGACCTGTGTTACAGTTAATTTGTACAACCAAAGAACACAGGAGGAGCCCATTTGCTATGAATATAGTAATACATCAAATGAAGACTGTCAATAACAACAAAGGCTGTAAAATTATAATAACGTAATTTATAAGCTTGTCAGATTGCTTTTTCGGAAAAAAGCTTGCAATGTCATAAATATCAATAATCTGATGGAATAGAAATTGGGGGATGACATATTTTATGGGTGTTTCAGTGATGAAAACAACTCGTCTTAATCACCGACCGGCAGATGCCGGTAACTTTTTCTGATGCGAAGATTTGGTGCCGCAAAGCCAGAACGCAACCGTTGGTTGACGGCGTGCAACGTGCAGTTGGTTGTATGGCAACCGGCGGAGATGCTATACTTTGTCTACAACGAAAGGA
>CASFQZ010000052.1 GCA_949296825.1 uncultured Eubacteriales bacterium | reverse complement strand
GAGCGACAGCTCCAGTTTTTTCAGCGCAAGGTGCATCAAAAGCACGCCCATCCAAAAATTGCCTGCGCCGGAGAAGGGGTTGAACCCCTCGCAAAGCAGCTGTACAGGCAGGGGAACCGGCTGTAAGAGCATATGCTCTACCTGGCCTCTGCCGATGCGTCGGCTGATATGCCCCACATTATTGGCGGCAAAAAACATCTGGTAAACGCCGGTCAGCAGGGTGGTATAGGAAAGCATAAAGAAAATTTCTTCCCGCGTCATTCCGCCGATTTGTGAAAACCGCGCTGCCAGCATATATACGCCCGAAACGGCTGCCAGATTGGACAGAATGTCGGAACTGACAGATAACACCGCGTACAGCCGGTCATGCAGGAGCCAGCGAAAATCCATTTTGGCGTACAGAAGCAGCAGCCGCAGCCAGGCGGCAAAGGAAAAGTTATTCACAGCCCCACACCAGCCTTTCCCGCATCCGGCGCATGAGAACCAGCGCCAGCGGCCAACAGCATAGATTCCAAAAAATCTGCAATAACAGAATGGCGCCGCCGTCTGCACCATCGCTTAAAAGCGAAAGGGGCGCTGCTGCCAGCGAGCCGAACGGCTGTAAGCGGAAAAATGCCGCGGCTCCTTTTGGCAATAGGGAAAAGGGAATCAGGCTGCCGGAGCACACGGTGGATACGGCATGGCGAATCACATAGCAAAGCCATGGCACGCGCAGCCGGAGCGCAAGACAGGCGAACAGAAAATCCACCGCAAATCCCAAAAGGATGCACAATAGCAGGCTGGGAAAGAAAAGCAAGCTTTTGGGCGCCAGATTCACGCCAAAGGGCAGCGAAAGAAGCGCCAGCGGCAGCGAGAACAGCAAAAGGTTCGGCAGCTGCTCGCCGATGGTTTCCAGTACCACGCTGCGTATCAGTCCCATGGGACGCAGAAAGCATTTGAACAGACCGGTATCGTTGTTCCAGCCGGAAAGAAAGGTTTGTATATTCAGCCAGTCCCGCAGCAGAAAGCTCGCCCAGGTATAGCTTTGCAGCTGCGGCAGGTCAATGCCGTTTTCGTCATTGCCGCTGAGCGTTCTGAAAATCAGCAGCAGCGGTATCATACAGAAAAGGCGCAGCAGAAAGTCGGGCAGCAGCGACAGGATACCATCGTTTATCTTCCGCCGGGCGGCGGTTTTTATTGTTTGTATGGAAGCGGAAAGCAAGGTTGTCACCCATTTCATTCGGTATTTTTGGGCATAAATATAGCCCGTGCGGATCGTTTCCGCACGGGCTTTCAACCGAAAAAGGGGGGCTTCAGCAACAAACGCCGGAGCCGGATACGGCGGGTGAAAGGCGCAGACAGCGATCCACAGCATGGGAAAAAAGGGCAGAAATCCCCCTTGGTGCCGCCAAATTTGCCGTTTCCTGACAATGGACGACAAAAAGGGCATACTTCTCCCGTGACATCGCTGTTTTATATGTGAACCTGCGCACCAGCGCACTGCCGCAGAACAGTTCCTTTTTTCGCTCGGACATACCTTTCACCGCCTTTCTTTCATCATGTAATATGATTGTACCAAACAGAACCGTTTCTGTCAAGCAAGTATGGCATCGATTTGCCGGTTATCGTTCATTTTTACTGTTTGCCATTCGGTTTTGTTTGATTGCTGTTATCCGCCCGCTTTATCTTGCGCTTGCTTCCTTTTTAGACCGGATTCGTCGGGTCAAAGGAGAAAAGCACGCTGTTGTTATAAAAATCGTCCGAAAACAGGGCGTTATGTTGGTAGCTGCTGGCAATCGTGGTTCTTGCCTGGCGGTACAGCGGGTCGCTGCTCTGGAATTGGGCGGCGGTGACCACATAGATCCGCTCTGCCTTGTTGGTCAGCGGCAGCGGTACTTCCGTGTATAGGGCGGCAGTGGTTTCTGTAATCTCGGCGCTGCTTTCCAAATATTGGTACCCGCGTTCGTTTTCGCCCTCCGTGACCAGAAGGCCGTAGCCGCTGCCGGTCACATAGTTCAAACTATCGGTAGTTAGACTGCTCCGGTCGGTCAGACGGACGGCGGGCATTTCGTTCTGCGTCCAAAGCCGCGCGACACTGACGATGCCCCGTTCGGACTGAATAAACACCAGCAGTGTATCAGTCGCCGCGGCGTTTTCCGCGATGCTGCCAATCTCGCCGTTTTCCTCTTCGCCGATAAGCTCGACCCGATCGCCTGCA
>CASFQZ010000051.1 GCA_949296825.1 uncultured Eubacteriales bacterium | reverse complement strand
CGGCAGCTTTTACGCAGCTTCCGGAAATTTTTTGCCGCACCGGTCCTTTGGCTGTCCCGGCAGCTTTTCTGCGGCATCGCAGCTTTTACGTAGCTTCCGGAAATTTTTTGCCGCACCGGTCCTTTGGCTGTCCCGGCAGCTTTTCTGCGGCATCGCAGCTTTTACGCAGCTTCCGGTAACTTTATACCGCACCGGTCCTTTGGCTGTCCCGGCAGCTTTTCTGCGGCATCGCAGCTTTTACGCAGCTTCCGGAAATTTTTTGCCGCACCGGTCCTTTGGCTGTCCCGGCAGCTTTTCTGCGGCATCGCAGCTTTTACGCAGCTTCCGGAAATTTTTTGACCTTCGGGCTGTTGGGCTTACAGCGCGCCTTGTAAGGCGGTGAAGCTCTCCTCAATCAGGAAATCGTCAAAGGTAAAGTCAAACTCCTCATCCAGATATTCCCCGTCGGCGTCAAATTTGGCAAGGACGCCGCCGTCCATATTGCAGTCGGTCAGGATAACGATCTGCCTGCCGGCGGCGCTGGTCGGGTCCTCGTTGATGATCTGCATCTCAAAATAGGTATCCTCGCCGGTGTCCTTGTATCGTTCCAGCAGCTTGCGCATCACGCTCTGGTTATAATGGGCGGTGGCGCTGCCGGTGCCCTTCCAGCCGACGGATTTATTGCCTCTGCCGGGCTTGCCGAGGATGGGCACCTCGGTCTTGGTTTTTTCGATTTTCGCCTCGAGATTGATTGCCTGCATAAAGTTATAGCGCTTGCCGTCGATGGTGACATAGCACTCCGCCATGGCGGCGCTGACGGCGTCGCGCGCATTCATTAAAGAAGCCATTGTTTTCTCTCCCTTCCGTTACTGTACCACACAGGTCATATACAGCTTTTCCATCGCGCCGGGCAAAAGAACCGCCAGATTGACGCAGACCGACGCCTTGTCGCCGCCCGGCTCGACGGTCACATCGTCGTTGGCAAAGCTTTCCAGCGCGCCGGAATCGGTCAGCGTGCGCAGCAAACGGATCAGATCGCTTCGCAGCGCCGAGCGTCCGGCGGCGGTATTGGGGATCCTGCCCATGTATTTTTCGGCGAACAGCGCCGCCACATCGGCGGCGATGGCGTCCGAGACGCGGACGGTGCGGTTATCGGCAAAAATCGCGCCCTTGCGGTCGGTGAAGCTCGTCATACTGTTCAGATCCTTGAGCACCCGCAGGCTGTCGCCAACCTTGTGCAAAAGGAAGACGCCGTCTCTTATGCCCTGCTCCAGCTGTGCGCCGGTATAGGACGCCTCGACGGTCAGCTCCCCGTCATACACCGTATGGAACGCCGTTTCCGCCAAATCGCAGCCCGACAGAAGACCGGCGACCCAGAAGACCAGCGCTCCCGGCTCGGCGCCCCCGGCGGTATTGCCGACGTTGACCACGCCCTCGCTGTCCGCCGCCTGCCGGTACAGCACGGTCTGAAAGCGCCCGCCGCTTTCACGGCGTGTTTTGGTATATTCGGCGTAGAGGCTGCACAGCGTTTCGTCCGAACCGGCATACGCCAGCGTCTGGAAGGACTCCGATTCCAAAAGCGATAAAAACGTCTGATGATCCGATGTCTTTACCTCGCCGTCGCTGCCGCCGGTCAGGGCGATGCCCGCGTTTTCGCTTAAGGTCAGCTCGGAGGAAAACTCGATCCAGTCGTTGTCCTCCAGCTCGGAGGAAGCGGAAACGGTCTGGGAATCCACCGCTCTGCCGTCCTTTAAGGTGACAACCGTATAGGCGCCGGGCTCGTCGGCTGAGGCAATCGACACCGTAAGGCGGTTACCCGCCGTGCCGGGATATTTCGCCGTGCCCGCCGCCGAGGACGCCTTTTCGCCGCTGCCCAGGCGGTAATACAGGACCCTGCTCGCCTTCTTGAGCGTCTCGCGCAGGGGCGTCAGCGCCGGATCGTCATAGGAAACGCCGAACCGCCTCTCGCTCTCGGTCAGCAGCTCGGAGGCGCTCAGCGACAACAGCCTGCCTGTCTCGCCCCAGGGCAGCGCCAGCGCCAGCGCCGCCGTGCCCCGGTCGGAAACGGTCGCGTCGGCGCTTGTCAGCGAAATAACGTTGACATACGCGCCGGGCAGAATTTTGTTTTGGGCGGTAAAACCGCCAGAACCTAATGCCATTATTTTTCTTTCCTTTCTTTGCGCTTACGCGCGGTTTTATCTTTCATACGAGCCCAAAAGCTCATATTGACGCATGGTTTCCCCGTCCGGCTCTTCGTAAACAAAAAGATCCAGCACAAAGGAAAAAACCAATACCTTGTCGGTGATCTGATAGCCGCGGCTGAAGCCTCGGGTCAGATCCCGAAAGCCGAATTTTTTTTGAAAACAGGGCGCGTCGCCCCCCGGCAGCGGCAGCCGGCAAAAGAGCCGCTCCAGCTTCTCGCCGGTTTGCAGCGCGTCGGCGCTGCGCTGTCCGTCGTCCGGCGGCAGGTATAAAATTTCCACCCGAAAGCGGATCTCCCGCCGTCCGCCGACCCGCTGCTTTGCGGTATAATCCTCCGCCGAGACAAAAAACGCCGGGCTCTTCGCCCCCTGCCGGTGCGCCTCGGTGTATACCGGATAGGGGAACGCCTCCGACAGCACCGAAGCGACCGCGGAAATCGCCTCTTGCAGCAAATGATCCCTTCTCTCTTTTCTGGTGTTGCCCCGTCATGCGCGCACCTTCGACGGCTCCATCAGGTACTCCCGGTGGGTCCGATAGACGGCGGGCGTGCCGGTGCTTTTATAGCCGAGGACGACGCCGCCCCGCCGGACGGTGACGGCGCTGCCCTCGGGGATGTCGATGTCCGGCGGCGTAAACAGCCGGGCGGTCTGGGTGGTATGACTGACCGAAGAGGTCTCATACACCGATTTGATATTGTCATAGGACAGGCGGCAGGGCAGGTCCCGCCAAAGCGGAGCCTGACGTACGCCGGTGGAGCCGTCATCCCTGCGGATGTTTTCATAACCGAACACATCGCAGCGGTCGGTCATCAAAAGCCGCAGATAAAAGGGCATTGTCATTCAAATTCCACCCTTCGGAAGCGGTTGAGCACCGAAAGATGCTCCGCCAGCAGCTCGGACGCCCCGGCGGCGCCGCCAAACTGTACGCTGGTATCGCCGACCGTCACCCGCGCGGCGCCCCCGGCGCCCGCCGCCTGCTCCCTTTGCTCCAGAAGGCGCGCGGCGATTTGCAGCGAGGTGCGGTACAGCCCGTCGGGCAGTCGCGAAAGGTGGCAATAGCCCAAAATCAGCTCTTCGGCATAATCCAGTGCGTCCCGACAGGCAAACTCATCGTACCGGTTGCCGGTCCATTGCCGCAGCAGCAGGCTTTTCATCCAATCACCTCAATCCAGACGGTACTTGAAGGCGACCATGCGCACCTGCTTGGGCTCATAGACGCGCTGCCAGTTGACCGCGTTTTCCAGCTCGGCGCGGGTGGGCGTTTCGATATGCTCCCTCGCGGCGTTGGTCCATTTGACGCCGCGGGGGTGAAGGATAAAGGTGCGGCGGCTGATCAGATAGTCCACGCCGGACGCCTTTTTGCCGTCACGGGCGGTCTCGGTGGCGACAAAGCCCACCGGGCTGCCCACGCCGTAGGCAATGGCGCCCTGTCCGAAGATATACGCCGTATGGACGCCGTCCTCCACCGGACAGCCGTCGTCCACAATAACGCGGCGATCCTGATAGGTCGAAAACTCCACACTGTCGGAATCACGCTGGTTCTCAATCAGGTTCTGTTTTTTCAGATACACCTTGGTCGCCGAATCCATCACCACGCCGGTCAGATCCCCCTGGGCGTCGCCCAAAAGCTGCAGTGCGTCGATAAACGCCGAGGCGCTGAAGCGTTTGGCGGCGTCGGAGGAGGCGCCGGTGATGTCCAGAATATGGTCCGCCATCGGCGTGACGCCGGTCTCTTCCTCTTCCTGGGAGGTATAGGTACCAAAGACGCCCTTGAGCACGGCGATCAGCTCCTTCTGGGTGTCCCGCGCCCAAAAGCCCGCCACCAGATCGCCGACGGCTTTCATCGGATCAATGCCCGACAGCGCCGCCGCCAGATCCGTCGCCGCCCACATATTGGCACGGCGGATGGTGGTGGACACGTCCTTATTGGAACGAATCTGCTTGGCGGTCAACTCTTCCCCCTCCAGAATCGGCTCCGAATCGCCGGTCAGATCCTCAAAAAAGGGCATGGAATGGATCGGCGCCGCCTCGCTCGCCAGCCGGTCAAACTCCGGATTGGAAACGGCGATGCCGCTCTGAAACAGAGCGGAGAGCTCTCTGGTGCGGTGGATCACATAAGGGTCAAACAGCTCGGGTACAATGATGTCTTTTAACTGGGTCATAACAATCTCCTTTTTTTATCTTTCATTTTTTGCCGCCGACGGAAAACGCCGCCCCGGCTTCGGCAGCCAGCAGCCCGGCGGCGGCGGGGTCCTCCCGGAACAGGCGCGCCTGCTCGGTCAGATTAAAGGTCTCTTTGGCAAAGGGGTTTACCGAAACCGCGCCGCCCCGCAGCGGCACATAGGCGCCGCGCGAAAACAGGAAGGAAAGCGTCGGGTCCGTCCGGTATGTTTCGCAGAGCGCCGCAAGCCCCACCGGCTCGCCGTTTTCGTCAAAGGAAAACCCGTCGACGCCCCCCTGCCGGTAAATCAGATAATCCGGATCCGCCGCGCCCTGCTTTGACAGCCCATGGCGCAGCTTTTCCGTTTTTAGCCGGACATCCGCCTCCCTTTGCAGGGCGGCTGCCGCCTCGCTCTGTTTTTTCGCCTCGGCGCGAAGGCGCTCGCGCTCCGCCAGCAGCGCCTCCTGCTGCGCGCGCGGCACAAAATGATCCTCGATCTGCTGCCGCAGCGCTTCCTTCGTCTCGTCGGTCAAGCCCTCCAGATTTTCAAGAAAGTCCAATGGTATCAGCTCCTTTTTCCGTTTCTTCCGCCTCCGCCAGCTCCTTCGTCACGTCCTCCACCCAGGGGTGGCGGCTCAACAGGGTGCGGCGGCTCAACAGCGTTTCGCTCTCCTTCGCGATCTCGGACAGCTCCCGGTCGTTGCGGACCGCGCTGCGGGTCCAGACCTGACCGACGCTCTCCGCCCCGACGCCGTAATAGCGCAGGATCGCTTTCGCCAGCCGGTCAAAACCCGGACGGAACTCCGTTTCGGTCAAACCGGCTTTTAATTCCAACAAAGAATACATAAATTGCAGCGCCACCCCGGAGGCATTGCCGAAATCCATGCGCGTCGGGTCCACGCCCTGTCCTTCCTCAAAGATGGCGCGGCGGGTCAGCTCCAACATTTTTTCCCGCGCCTGGACGGGGATTTCAATGCTCAGCGTGTCCACGCCCGCCCCGCCGGACAGATCGTCCAGCTTGATGACCTTGTATTTTTTCAGATCGGACAAAAACTCCGACAGATCGGTGCCGCCGTAGCCGGACAGTGTCAGGATGACCTCCTGGATGTCCTGCAAATCATTGGCAAAGCCGCTGTAGGTCGTGTCGTAGATATCGATCAGGCGCTTGATGTTTTCCAGGTCGGTGCGCTGCTGTTCGTTGTTGGAAAACATAATAAAGGGCGGCTGTCCGAAGGGGTGCAGCATCCGGTTGGTCCTGCCGCTGCCCGCGCCGAAGAGCGGCGCGGCGCGCAGCCCGGTCTCGATACCGGCTTCGGCGGGATGACAGAACGCCTCGCAGACTCTGTCGTCCCAAATCTCATAGACGATTTCCTCCCGATCCTCCCGGCGGCGATAGACGCGGATGGCGTGGGTCATGCGGCAGTCCAGATCCTCGGAAAAAACCCCCACAACCTCCCCGCCGTTCAGCGGCGCATAGCGAAACGCCCCGCCGTCGTCCTGCCAGTAATGGATCCACGAAAGCCCCGCGTTGGACGCGCGCACGCAAAGGCTTTTGCAGATCCGCGCAAAATCCTGCCCCAGGACCTTTTTCAGCAGGCGGTCGCCCCTTTCGCTGCCGGTGGTAAACAGCGGCGGATCGCTGAACAGATACGCCGCCTTCTGATTGACCAGCAGCGGATAAAAGCTGTGGGGAATGCGGTTGTCCGCCCCTCGCAGCGCGTCCTCCTCCTTTTTCGGCGCAAACAGAATGTCGTTCTGCGCCAGATAGTACCGCGAAGCCGTTGACGCCCGGCGCAGCAGTCCGTCCAGACCTGCCGTATGCCGCGTCAAAAACGCCTTCGCCTCTCCAACGGTCATAAAAAGTCTCCTTCCGATAAAAAATAAGCAAAAAGACAAGCCGGTCATCGCCCCGCCCTTTCGCAAGCCATAAAAAATCCCCGCCCCGGTAAAATCCCGAAACAAGGAAAAGCCGAAAGCCGCCCCGCAGCGCCCCAAAGAAAAGCCGGTTCTGCGCAGGCGGCCGGCGAAAAGACCCTTGCCGCAGCAGCCCCCACGCAGGGCTGATTCTAAAGTACCGTGCGAAGCGGCAAGGCGGCATGACAGCCCCCACGAAGGGAAGCTTCCTGCCCCCCGGCTGCTACCGGTATTCCACCACCACCCGCAGCAGGGAGTCGGTCTCCTTTTTTTCCTCCCGGGGCTTAACCCCCGCCCGATCCAAAAGATCTTTGGCACAGTCGGACATTGTCGCTGTCGGCGTTTTTCAACATCTCCGTCACCGTCCGCAGCAGCCCCCGCGCAGGGAAGATTCCCTGCCCCCCGGCAGCTACCGGTATTCCACCACCACCCGCAGCAGGGAGTCGGTCTCCTTTTTTTCCTCCCGGGGCTTATCCCCCGCCCGATCCAAAAGTTCTTTGGCACAGTCGGACATTGTCGCCGTCGGCGTTTTTCAACATCT
>CASFQZ010000050.1 GCA_949296825.1 uncultured Eubacteriales bacterium | reverse complement strand
GGCGCCGCCCAAGCCCAAAAAGAATGCGCCGCTGCCCAAGGACGTGATCCGGCTGATCGCCAACTCCATCGACATTGTCGCCGATGACGAGGGCTGGGCGTTTCTGGGGGAGATCGGCAATCTGATTTCCAAAAAGCGCCCCGATTTCGACAGCCGGAACTATGGCTATCCCAAGCTGTCGGACCTGATCAAAAGCTCCGATATGTTCGAGACCGATTTCCGCGACACCAGCAGCCGTGGCGTCAAGCATATCTATATCCGCAACCGGACCTGAGGGCGCGCGCCTGCGGCGGTTTTGCGCCGCTGCGGCGCCCTTTGCGATTGGGCATATTCCGCCGCCGGGGTTCTGCGGGTTTGCCGCCGGGGCATACGCTGCGCCGGGGTTCTGCGGTTTTCCGCCGGGATTCTGCGGTTTTCCGCCGGGTTTTCCGGGGTTGCCGCCGGGTTGTGCGATGCGCCGGGTTTCTGGAGAATTTCACACTGTAAAGCGATAGAGCTTTAAATTGTGAAAGTTGTCTAAAAATTTTTTGGCAAGTTCGGTGATTCTGCCCCGCCCGGGGCGGTTGACAGGGCGGCAGCGGCGTGGTATACTATTCGGTAAAGAAACGGAGAGAACGTTATGACAAACCGGCTTTTTACAGCGGAATATTTCTTTTATTACTTTTACTTTGCTTCGGCACGGTGAAAGTGATTTCTGCTGGAAAGGTTTTGTTTTCTCTTTGTGGAAAAACAGCCATGCGGGGTCACTGCATGGCTTTCTTTTTTGTAAAATATCGTTGGAGGGAATCCTATGATCGCAGTATTGAAGCAGGGCACCGAAGAAAAGCAAATGCAGAACCTGATCGAGTGGTTCAAGAGCCAGGGGTTGGACGTCCACGTCTCCCGGGGCGAGTACAGCACCATTCTCGGGCTGATCGGCGACACGGCAAAGATCGATATAGATCTTTTGCAGGGGCTGGACATCATCGAATCGGTCAAGCGCATCACCGAGCCGTATAAGAACGCCAACCGCAAGTTCCACCCCGACGACACGGTGGTCACCGTCACGCCGCAGGTAAAGTTCGGCGGCGGGCATTTTGAGTTTATCGCCGGTCCCTGCTCGGTGGAGAGCCGTGAGCAGGTCCAAAAGATCGCGTCCGCCGTTCAGAAGGCGGGGGCGGGCGTTCTGCGGGGCGGCGCCTTTAAGCCGCGCACCTCGCCCTATGATTTTCAGGGGCTGAAGGAGGAGGGCATCCGCATCCTGGAGGAAGCCAAAAGGGCGACCGGGATGCCGATCATCACCGAAATCATGAACGCCAACCATCTGCCGATGTTTGAGAATGTAGACATCATCCAGGTGGGCGCGCGCAATATGCAGAATTTTGAATTGCTGAAGGAGCTGGGCAGGACAAAAAAGCCGATCCTGCTCAAGCGGGGACTGGCGGCGACCATCAAGGAGCTTTTGATGAGCGCCGAATACATCATGGCGGGGGGCAACGATCAGATCATCCTCTGCGAGCGGGGCATCCGCACCTATGAGACCGCCACGCGCAACACGCTGGATCTGTCCGCCGTGCCGGTGCTGCGCGAGCTGACCCATCTGCCGGTGGTGGTGGATCCGAGCCATGCGCTGGGCATTGCCCGTATGGTCAAGCCCATGGCGCTGGCGGCGGCAGCCGCCGGGGCGGACGGGCTGATGATCGAGGTACATAACAATCCGCAGAAAGCCCTCTGCGACGGGGCGCAGTCTCTGACGCCCGACCAGTTTGCCGATGTGGCGGCGGGCGTACGGGCGGTGCTTGCCGCCGTCCGGCAGTAAGGGGGCGGCAGGTATGATTGTCGGAATTGTCGGATTGGGACTGATCGGCGGCTCGATGGCGAAGGCCTATAAAAAGGCGGGCTGCACGGTCTATTGCTGCAACCGCACCGAACAGACCGCCCGCTTCGCCCAGCTGGCGGGGGCGGCGGACGGCTTGCTGGACGGGGAAACAATCCCCCGCTGCGAGCTGATTTTGCTGACCGTTTATCCGGAGGCGTCCGTGGACTGGCTGCGGGCGCACCGGCAGGAGATTGCCAAAACCGCCACGGTCATTGACTGCTGCGGCGTCAAGCGGGCGGTCTGCGAGGCGTGCTTTGCCATCGCCGCAGCCCAGGGCTTTGAGTTTGTCGGCGGACACCCGATGGCGGGCACGCAGTTTTCCGGCTTCAAATACTCGGACGGCGATCTGTTTCGCGGGGCGCCGATGGTGCTTGTGCCGAAAAAAGGTGTGGATATGGCGTATCTGGAAAATATCAAGCGGCTGCTCCAGCCGGCGGGCTTTGGCACGCTGTCGGTGACCACCGCCGAAGAGCACGACCGGCTGATTGCCTTTACCTCTCAGCTGGCGCACGTGGTGTCCAACGCCTATATCAAAAGCCCGACGGCGCGGCGCCATGCCGGGTTTTCGGCGGGCAGCTATAAGGATCTGACCCGGGTGGCGTGGCTGAATGAGACGATGTGGACCGAGCTGTTTTTGGACAATCGGGATGATTTGATTTTTGAATTGGACCATATCATCGGCGAGCTGGAAAAATATAAGGCGGCGCTGGAAGCGGGGGACGGAGAGACCCTGAAAGCCCTGTTGAAAGAGGGCAGAGAAATCAAGGAGGAGGTGGACGGCGGTGGAAAAGGTAACGGTTAACGCGTCCAGGACCTATGATATTCTGATCGGAGAGCATCTTCTGGATACGGCGGGAGAGCGCATCCGCGCCGCCGCCGGGGGCGGCGCGGCGCTGGTGGTGACCGACGATACCGTGGACCGCCTGTACGGCGAGAAGCTGGTTTCGTCCTTGCGCCGGTCGGGCTACCGGGTGGAAAAATTTGTCATCCCCCCCGGCGAGGCGTCGAAAAATACCGAAAATTTTCTGGGGATTTTGAATTTTCTTGCCGAAAAACATTTTACCCGTTCCGATGTGGTCGCGGCGCTGGGCGGCGGCGTGGTCGGGGATTTGGCGGGTTTTGCGGCGGCGTGCTTTCACCGGGGCATGACCTTTGTCCAGCTGCCGACGACCCTGCTGGCGGCGGTGGATTCCTCCGTCGGGGGCAAGACCGCCGTCGATTTGCCCGCCGGCAAAAATCTGATCGGCGCCTTTTATCAGCCGGCGCTGGTGATTTGTGATATTCGCACATTGGACACCTTAAGCGAAGAGATTTTCCGGGACGGCTGCGCCGAGGTTATCAAATACGCGATCATTGCCGACCGGGAGCTGTTCATGGATTTGAAGCAGCCGGTCCGTCCGCAGCTGGAAAAAATCATCACCCGCTGTGTGTCCATCAAGCGGGACATTGTGGCTCGGGACGAGTTTGACACCGGCGTGCGGCAGCTTTTGAATTTCGGACATACCGTCGGGCATGCCGTGGAGGCGTGCAGCGATTTTGCGGTCAGCCACGGCAGCGGCGTTGCCATCGGCATGGCGGCAGAGAGCCGGGCGGCGGCGCAAAGAGGGTTTTGCGACGCGCTCTGTCTGAATGAGATCGTATCGCTGCTGCGGCTGTACGGCTTCTCTTTGGACTGCCCCTATTCCGCCGAGGCGCTTTGTGAAAAAGCCCTTTCGGACAAAAAGCGCCGGGGCGATGCCATTACGCTGGTGGTCCCCCGGGAGATCGGGCAGGCGGAGCTGCTGACGGTGCCGGTAGGGGAGCTGTTGTCGTTTTTCCGCAGCGGAAGGTAAGGGTGCGTTATGGATATTTGCATTAAGAAGCCGCCCACCGGCGGCGTTTTGCGGGCGGTAACCTCCAAATCCGCCGCCCATCGGCTTTTGATCTGTGCGGCGCTGAGCGAGGGGGCGACCGAGCTGGTCTGTACCGATACCTCCGAGGATATTGAGGCGACCGCCGACTGCCTTCGCGCCCTGGGAGCAACAATCACCCGCACGGCGGCGGGGTTTTCCGTGTCGCCGATCCGCAAAGTGCCGAAAAGGGCGGATTGCTATAGCCGCGAGAGCGGGGCGACCTTTCGGTTTCTGCTGCCCGTGGCGGCGGCGCTGGGCGCAGCGGCGAGGTTTTACCCGACCGGGCGCATTCCCGCGCGTCCCCTGTCCCCCCTCTATGAGGTGCTGTGCGCGCACGGGGTTTCGCTGTCGGAGAAGGGCAGCGTGCCTTTTTCGGTGAGCGGACGGCTGACCGGCGCTGATTTTACGATGGCGGCGGACGTTTCGTCGCAGTTTATCAGCGGGCTGCTTTTTGCCTTTCCGCTGACCGGGCGGGAATGCCGCCTGCATCTGACCGGGCGGTTCGAGTCCCGCTCCTATGTTGATATGACCGCCGGGGCGATGGCTGCCTTCGGCGTTTCGCCGGTTTTCCGGGAGGATACCTATACCGTCCCCGCCGGGGGATACCGTTCGCCGGGCAGGGCGGCTGCCGAGGGCGACTGGTCCAACGCGGCGTTCTTTCTGGCGGCGGGGGCGCTGGGCAAACAGCCGGTCACCGTCACCGGACTGGATTTTTCCTCCTTACAGGGAGACAAAGCCATCGTCGAGCTGCTGCGGCAGTTCGGCGCAAAGGTGGAAGCAAGGGAGGAGGCGGGCGAATGCACGGTCTATCCCTCCGATCTGACCGCCATCCCCATCAACGCCGAAAACATCCCCGACCTGGTGCCGATTTTATCCCTGCTGGCGTCGCGGGCAAGGGGAGAGACGCGCATCACCCATGCCGGGCGGCTGCGTTTTAAGGAGAGCGACCGGCTTCTCACCGTCCAAAAGACCCTCCGGGCTTTGGGCGGTACGGCGGAAATCACCGGCGACGGGCTGCGCATTGTGGGCGGACGCTTAAGCGGCGGGGTCTGCGATTCCTTTAACGACCATCGCATCGCCATGACCGCCGCCGTCGCCGCCTGCTGCTGTGAGGGCGAGGTCACGGTCACCGACGCCGGTGCGGTCAAAAAATCCTATCCGCGCTTCTGGGAGGATTTTTCGTCCCTGGGCGCGCAAATTGTTAGAACAGGAGCGTAACTATGGCGTTTTCCTTTGGCAATCAACTGAAGGTATCGATTTTCGGGCAATCCCATTCCGAAGCCATCGGCGTGAGCGTCGAGGGTTTCCCGGCGGGACTTACTTTGGACATGGAGGAGTTGCAGTCCTTTCTGGCGCGGCGGGCGCCGGGACAGAAGGGCACCACGCCCCGCAAGGAGGCGGATCTGCCGCGCTTTCTCTGCGGACTGACGGACGGCAGGACCAACGGCGCGCCGCTGACGGCGATCATTGAGAACACCAACACCCGCTCCCGGGATTATGACCAGCTGCGCCGGAAGCCCCGCCCCGGACACAGCGATTATCCCGCCTCGGTCAAGTTTCACGGCTGCAACGATATCGCCGGCGGCGGGCAGTTTTCCGCCCGTCTGACCGCGCCGCTCTGCGTGGCGGGCGGCATCGCTTTGCAGGCGCTGCGGCAGCGGGGCGTTTCGATCCATGCCCATCTTCTGCGGGTCGGCGAAATCACCGACCGTCCCTTTGATCCGATTTCATTTTCTAAAGAAGAAGAAAATAAATTAAAAACCGCCGCCTTTCCGACGCTGGACCCGGCGGCGGGGGAGCGGATGCAGCAGCGCATTGAGCGGGCGCGGCTGGCGCTGGACAGCGTCGGCGGCGTGGTGGAGTGCCGGGCGGACGGGCTGCCGGTGGGGGTCGGCAACGCCGGCTACGGCGGGCTGGACGGCGCCATTGCCGCCGTGGTTTTCGGCATTCCCGCCGTCAAGGGCATTGCCTTTGGCGCCGGCTTTGACGCGGCGCAAAAGGCAGGCAGCGAAACCAACGATCCCTTTTATTACGACGAAACCGGCGCGGTGCGTACCCGCACCAATTTCTGCGGCGGCATTCTGGGCGGGATGAGCGACGGGATGCCGGTGCTTTTTACCGTGGCGTTTAAGCCGACGCCCTCCATTGCCCGACCGCAGGAGACGGTGGATTTGGAGAAAAAAGAAAACACGACCCTGTGCATTCAGGGCAGGCACGACCCCTGCGTGGCGGTTCGTGCCGTGCCGGTGGTGGAAGCGGCGGCAGCGGTCGCGATTTATGACCGGCTATTGGAAGGATAAGGAAGTGGTTTTTTGGAGTTAAGTCAATATCGGGAGCAGATCGACCGGATCGATCAGGAGCTGATCCGCCTGTTTACCGAACGGATGGAAATCGCCCACGGCATTGCCGAATACAAGATCGCCCATGAGCTGCCGGTGCTGGACGCGGCGCGGGAGCGGGCGAAGCTCGCCCGGATCGCCGAGCTGTCCGACGAAAAGGTCCGCCCCTATACCGGCGTTCTGTTTTCGCAGATTTTTGAGCTGAGCCGCGCCTATCAGGAGAATGTGGTCCATCCCGATTCCGCGCTGAAGCGGCGGGTGATGGAAGCCATCGAAACCACCGACCGCCTGTTTCCCGAGCGGGCGACCGTCGCCTGTCAGGGGGTGGAGGGCGCATACTCGCAGCAGGCGTGCGACAAGCTGTTCAAAACGGCGCAGATTCTGTATTACAAAAGCTGGGAGAATGTTTTTGCCGCGGTAGAGAGCGGGATGTGCCGTTTCGGCGTGCTGCCCATTGAAAACAGCACCGCCGGGTCGGTCAATAAGATTTACGATTTGATGAGCGAGCATAATTTCAGCATTGTGCGCAGCGTCCGGCTGAAGATCGATCACAGCCTGCTGGCGCCGAGGGGCGTAAAAAAAGAGGATATCCGCGAGATTTATTCCCATGAGCAGGCGATCAATCAATGCGCCTCGTTTTTGCGCTCCATGGAGCCGGTCCATCTGCATATCTGCGAAAACACCGCCGTGGCGGCGAAGATGGTCGCCGAAAGCGGCAGAAGGGACGTGGCGGCGCTCTCGTCCCATGCCTGCGCGGAGCTGTACGGCTTGCAGTCCTTGCAGGACTCGGTGCAGGACAGCGGCAGCAACTATACGCGCTTTATCTGTATTTCCAAAAATCTGGAGATCTATCCCGGCGCGGACAAGACCAGCATCATGATGGTCACCGCCAATAAGCCCGGCGCGCTGTATAAGGTGCTCTCGCGGTTCTACGCGCTGGATCTGAACCTGATCAAGCTGGAAAGCCGCCCGATCCCCGACCGGGATTTTGAGTGGATGTTTTATTTCGATCTGGATAGTCAGGTTTATTCCGACCGGTTCGTGCGCCTTCTTTGCGAGATGGAAGGGCTTTGTGAAAAATTCAAATATCTCGGCAGCTATTCGGAGATTGTTTAATGGAAAAATACGGCTTATTGGGCAGAAAGCTGGGGCATAGCTTTTCCCCGCAGATCCACCGCCTGCTGGCGGACTATGAGTACCGGCTGTATGAAAAGGAGCCGGAGGAGGTCGCAGCTTTTCTGGAAACAACGGACCTTGACGGCATGAATGTCACCATCCCCTATAAGGAGACGGTGATGCCCTGCTGTACCGTTTTGTCGGATACGGCAAAAAAAATCGGCAGCGTCAACACCCTGCTGCGCCGGGGCGACGGCTGGGAGGGGCATAATACCGACTATGACGGCTTTGCCTATCTGCTGCGGCAGGGGGGCTTTGACCCCAAAGGGAAAAAAGCGCTGGTGCTGGGCTCCGGCGGCTCGTCCAAGACCGCCCGGGCGGTGCTGTCGGACCTGGGCTGCCGGCAGGTGGTGGTGATCTCCCGCACCGGCGCGGACAATTATCAGAATCTGGAGCGCCACGCCGACGCCCGGCTGATTATCAACACCACGCCGGTCGGTATGTACCCGCGCTGCGGCGAGGCGGCGGTATCCCTTGGGGATTTTCCCGCCTGCGAGGGCGTGGCGGATATTATTTATAACCCGTCAAAGACCGAACTGCTGCTGGACGCCGGGGCGCGGGGCATTCCCTGCATCAACGGCTTGCCGATGCTGGTCGCCCAGGCAAAAAAAGCGGCGGAGCTTTTTTTGCATCGGAAAATCGACGACGGGGTAGTGCCGGAGATTGTCCGGAAGATCGAGAGCCAGACCAAAAACATCGCGCTGATCGGGATGCCGGGCTGCGGCAAAACCGCCGTCGGCAGGACGCTGGCGCGGCTGACCGGGCGCCCCTTTGTGGAGCTGGATGCCCTGATCCCCGAAAAGGCGGGCAAGAGCATCCAGCAGATTTTTGCCGAGGACGGCGAGGAAGCCTTTCGCCGCATCGAAACGGAGATTTTGGCGCAGGAGTCAAAAAAGAGCGGCGTGATCCTTTCCACCGGCGGCGGCGTGGTCACCAGGGCGCGCAACCTGCCGCTGCTGCGGCAGAACAGCGTGATTTTGTTTTTGAACCGTCCGATTGACGAGCTGCCCACCGACGGACGTCCCCTTTCCCAAAGCCGGGGCGTCGAGGCACTGGCGAAGGAGCGCCTGCCGCTGTACAAAGCCTGGTGCGACAGGGAGCTTGCCTGCGGCGACGGGGTGGAAAAAACGGCGGAGCAAATCCGCGCACTGTATCAGCTGTGAGGGAGAACGATGAAATTTTTGATTATGAACGGTCCCAATCTGAACCTTCTGGGGCTGCGGGAACCGGATATTTACGGAAAAGAAGATTATAACGCCCTGCTGGCGCGCTGCCAGCGGGTCTGTGCGCTTCTGGGGGTGGAGATGGAGAGCTTTCAGTCCAACCACGAGGGCGCGCTGGTGGACCGTATCCAGGAAGCGATGGGCGAGATCGACGGCATTGTGCTCAATCCCGCCGCTTATACCCACACCAGCGTCGCCATCCCCGACGCGCTGAAGGCGGTGCAAATCCCCTGTGTGGAGGTCCATCTTTCGGACATCAACAGCCGCGAGGCATTCCGCCGTCATTCTTTTGTGTCGCCGGTGGCGATCAAAACCATCTGCGGCAAGGGCTTTGACGGATACGAGGAAGCCCTGCGGTTTTTGTATGATTGGCTTCAAAAGGCATGATTTCGTCCGATTGCCGTTGACAAATCGGGCGGCGGTTTGTATAATGAAAAAGGAAAGAAAAATCGTTGGAGGTTTTGGCTATGAAGGCAAGAGATTTCTATCGTCTGTTCCGGGTGCTTTTGACCATTGTCGTTACGCTGGGCAGCCTGATGTTCGGCTCCATCGGCGGTGCGGCTGGCGGAGCGTCGGAAGAGGAATAACTGCGAATCACAAAAAAACCCGCCCGCTTTTGCTTGCGCGGCGGGTTTTTTGCGTCGAAAAGCGGGGGAAGAGCGGCAACCTGCGGGGTACAAAAGCGCTGCGAAAACGCCTGAGCTGCCGCCGGTAAGCGAAGGAACGGAAAAAGTTGTATCGCCCGCCCGGTTCCGGCGGCAAGGGGAAGGCGATAAAATACATACTGACATCGAGCCACGAAAAAAGCTCCGGCTTCCGCCCGGTTCCGGCGGCAAGGGGAAGGGCGATAAAATAAATACTAATATCAAGCCACGAAAAAAGTTGGCGCGGTGCCTTCCCGGCAAACAGCCGGGGAAGGCACGGATGCAGCTTTGGAAAAGCAGAAAAGGAAAACGCTTTTTGTGTTCGTTTCTTTTTTGTGTTTTTTCTCTATCAATCTACAAACCTTATTCGCAAAGAAAAAACACACACGCTAATGTATGACTATTTTTTATGTAATTATTTAAGTGTTTCATTCAGTTTGTTATATCAGTTCGTTAGGTACGCATTTTCGCAACGGGGGGGATTCATTTTCGCAATCACCGGGGTCG
>CASFQZ010000049.1 GCA_949296825.1 uncultured Eubacteriales bacterium | reverse complement strand
AAAAAGCGGGAAGCTCCCTTCATCGGAGCGTCCCGCTTTTTTTCTTGTTATTCAGGATTCTTTCAGGACCTTTTCGGTGATTTCGCCGAGCTTCACCGGATTGGCTCTGCCGCCCAGGGCTTTCATCACCTGACCGACAATGGCTTTGGCGGCGGCGGCTTTGCCTTTCTTATAGTCCGCCACGCTCTTGGGATTGGCGGCAGCGGCTTTACGTACCTCCTGTTCCAGAAGCGCCGCATCGCTGATCTGGGCAAGGTTTTCCTCCCGGACGGTTTTTTCCGGATCGATCCCGTCGGCGAACATCCGCTGCAAAAGCTTTTTGGCGGTAGAGGAATTGATGACCTCCGCGCCGAAAAGATCGCAGAGCTTCGCCATCGGCTGCGGCGCGATGGGACAGGAGAAGCTCTCCGAATCCACCAGCCGCAGCAGCTCACCGATCAGCAGATTGGCAGCGATTTTCGGGTAGGCGGTCAGCGCGGCAACCTGCTCAAACCAGTCCGCCACCGCACGATCGGCGGTCAACAGCTCGCTGTCGTAGGCGGAAAGTCCGTATCGCTCGATATATTTCGCTTTGCGAACATCGGGCAGCTCGGGGATCTGGGCGCGAAAGGTTTCGATCTGCGCGTCGGTCAAAAGAATCGGCGGCAGGTCGGGGTCGGGGAAATAACGGTAATCGTTGGCATCCTCCTTGCTGCGCATGGTATAGGTCTTACCGGAATCCGGATCAAAGCGGCGGGTCTCCTGGACGATGGCTTCGCCCTTTTCGATGGCGTCCACCTGCCGCTTATACTCATACTCGATGGCTTTGACCACAAAGCGAAAAGAGTTCAGGTTCTTCATTTCCGTCCGGGTGCCGAAGGCGGTCTCCCCCGCCTTGCGCACCGACAGGTTCACATCGCAGCGCATGGAGCCCTCGTTCATCTTGCAGTCGGACACACCGGTATACAGGATGGTAGCGCGCAGCTTGCGCAGATAGCTTTCCGCCTCTTCAGCGGAGCGAATGTCCGGCTCGGAAACAATCTCGATCAGCGGCACGCCGCAGCGGTTGCAGTCGATCATGGTGCCGTGCTCATCGTCATGGACCAGCTTGCCTGCGTCCTCCTCGATATGGATGCGGGTGATGCCGATTTTTTTGGCGCCGTTCTCCGTCTCAATTTCCAGCCAGCCGTGCTCGCACAGGGGTAGGTCGTACTGGGAAATTTGATAGGCTTTCGGCAGATCGGGGTAGAAATAGTTTTTTCTATCTTCTTTAGAATAATTAGCAATCCGGCAATTGGTGGCAAGTCCCGCTTTGACGGCGTATTCCACCACCTTGCCGTTGAGCACCGGCAGCGTGCCCGGCAGCCCCATACAGACCGGGCAGACATGGGTGTTTGGCGCCGCACCGAAGGTGGTCGGACAGGCGCAGAAGATCTTGGTTTCTGTGTTCAGCTCCACATGAACCTCCAGACCGATGACCATTTCATAGCCTTTATACAGCGGCATATTTCCTCACATCCTTTCTTTCAGGGCTTCTTCCAGCGCCGCGCCCGCGCGGTACAGCAGCGGCTCGGAAAAGGCTGCGCCGATCAGTTGACAGCCGATGGGCAGTCCCGTTTCCGTTTTGCCGCAGGGCAGCGACAGGGCGGGCACGCCGGCGATATTGACCGGCACGCTATAGGCGTCGCCCATATACATTTCCAGCGGATCGGCGGATTTTTCGCCGATTTTGTAAGCGGGGGTCGGGGCGACCGGCGAGAGGATGAAGTCATTTTGTTCAAAAACCTTGCGGAAATCCGCCGTTACCAGGCTGCGCACTTGCAGGGCTTTTTTATAATAGGCGTCGTAATAGCCGGAGGACAGGGCGAAGGTGCCCAGCATGATGCGGCGCTTGACCTCCTTGCCGAAGCCCTCAGAACGGGATTTGAGATACAGATCGGTAATGTCGTCAAAGTCCTTTGCCCGATAGCCGTAACGGATGCCGTCAAACCGCGCCAGATTGGAGGACGCCTCGGCGCTGGAGATGATATAATACGCCGACAGCGCATGGGGAATGGAAGGCATGGAAACCTCCTGCACCTGCGCGCCCAGCTGCGCAAATACATGCGCGGCGTGCAGCACCGCGTCTTTGACCTGAGGCGAGATGCCCTCGGCGAAAAATTCCTTCGGCAGCCCAACGCGAAGTCCCTTCGCGCCCTTGCCGATCTCAGAAGCAAAGTCCGGCGTTTTCCGAGCCAGGGAGGTCGCGTCCCGCCGGTCGTGTCCGCTGATGGCGTTGAGGACGATGGCGTTGTCCTCCACCGTGCCGGTCAGAGGTCCGATCTGGTCCAAAGAGGAGGCGAACGCCACCAGTCCGTAGCGGGAAACGGAGCCGTAGGTCGGCTTCATGCCCACCACGCCGCAGAAGGCGGCGGGCTGACGGATTGAGCCGCCGGTGTCGGAGCCGAGGGTATACGACGCCTCCCTTGCCGCCACCGCCGCCGCAGAGCCGCCGGAGCTGCCGCCGGGTACGCGGCTGGGATCCGCCGGGTTGCGGGTCGGGTGAAAGGCGGAATTTTCACAGGAGGAACCCATGGCGAATTCATCCATGTTTAATTTTCCTAAAAGGATATAATCATTCTGCTTCAGCCGCTCGATTACATCCGCGTCATAGGGCGGCACATACTCGGCGAGCATTTTAGAAGCGCAGGTTGTGCGGATATTTTTGGTACAGATATTGTCCTTGATGGCGGCGGGAATGCCTGCCAGCGGCGCCAGTTTCTCCCCGGCGGCGCGCTTTTTGTCCACCGCCTCGGCGGCTGCGAGCGCCTCTTCGGGGAAAAGACTGAGATAAGCGCCGATTTCTTTTTCTTTTTTATCTATCTGTTCGAGGTACGCTCCGGTCAGCTCTTTGGCGCTGTAAGCGCCGCTTTGCAAGCCGGCAATCTGCTGTTTGAGCGTACGTTGGATCAAATCACTCATGCTCTTCCCTCCTTATTCTACGACCCGCGGCACGGTGACATAGCCGTCCGCCGTGGTCGGCGCCGCTTTCAGCAGTTCATCGCGCGTAAAGGCGCTGACCGCCTGGTCTTCGCGGAACACATTGGACAGCGGCGCAATATGGGCGGTCGCCTCAATGCCTTCGGTGTTGATGGCAGCGATGCTGTCGGCGAAATTGATGATGGAAACCATATCCTCGGCAAGCTCTTTCTTTTCCGCGCCGGAAAAACGCAGCCGTGCCAGCTTTGCGATATGATCCACATCAATATCACGGGCGGTCTTTTTGCCGCTTTTTTCTGCGGCAGACTTTTCGGGAGAAAACGCCTGATCCAGTCCCAGAATCGCCAGCTGTGCCGGGTCCACATGGTCCGGCGCGTCGGTCAGGGGGCAGGAAGCGTCCTTATTTTTTGGGAAAGCAATCACATCTCGCAGTGAGTCGGCGCCCAAAAGCAGCATAACGAAGCGGTCCAGACCGAAGGCAAAGCCCGCGTGGGGCGGCGTACCGAAACGGAAGGCGTTGACCATAAAGCCAAAACGGTCGTGAATCTGCTCGTCGGTCAGTCCCAGCGCTTCAAACATTTTTTCCTGGATGGCATGGTCATGGATACGGACCGAGCCGGAACCCAGCTCGATGCCGTTCAGGACCACGTCATAGGCCTGGGCGCGCACCCGCGCCGGATCGGAGAACAGATACTGCACATCCTCCGGATAGGGCATGGTGAAGGGATGGTGGGTGGAGATATAGCGATGCTCCTCTTCGGAATATTCAAACTGGGGAAAATCGGTAACAAAGAGGAAACGGTATTCGTTCTTGTCCCGCAGGGAAAGCATATCGCCTAAAATCAGGCGCAGCCCGCCCAGAACCCGGCGCACCGTCGCCAGCTTGTCGGCGCTGAACAGAATGAAGTCGCCGGGCTTTGCGTCCATGGCGGCAAGCATCGCCTGCATCTGCTCGTCGGAAAAATATTTTGTTAAAATGGAATAGATTTCGCCGTCGGGCTTCCAGGCGATCCACGCCATGCCCTTCGCGCCAATCTTGACAGCCTGCTCGGTCAGATCTTCGATGGTGGAGCGGGTAAAATCCGCCTTGCCCCTGACATTGATCGCCCGCACAACGCCGCCCTTGTCCAGCACCGAGCGGAACACGCTGAAGGTACAGCCCTGCACCGTTTCGGTCAAATCGACAATCGGCAGACCGAAGCGGATATCCGGCTTATCCGAGCCGTAACGATCCATCGCCTCGGTCCAGGTCATCCGGGGGAAGGGCTCGGTGATATCAAGATTCTTAACCCGCTTCATTAAATACTTAAACAGCTTTTCCAGGTGGACCAGCACATCCTCCTGCTCGACAAAGGACATCTCCATATCCACCTGGGTAAATTCCGGCTGGCGGTCAGCGCGCAGGTCCTCGTCGCGGAAGCAGCGGGCAACCTGGTAATATTTATCGATACCGCCGACCATCAGAAGCTGCTTGAAAATCTGAGGCGACTGGGGCAGGGCGTAAAAGCAGCCCGGATGCACCCGGCTGGGCACCAGGTAATCCCGCGCACCCTCGGGGGTGGATTTGGTCAGCATCGGCGTTTCGACGCAGAGGAAGCCCTCGCTGTCCAGATAATCCTCCGCCGCCTTCTGGACAATGTGGCGGAATTTCAGATTGCGGTACATTTCCGGCCGGCGGATATCCAGAAAACGGTATTTCAGCCGCAGATCCTCGCGCACCGCCGCGCCGTCCTCCAGCGCATAAGGCAGCGGGTCGGAGGGGGAAAGCAGGTGCAGCTCATCCGCCAGAAGCTCCACCGTGCCGGTTTTGATTTTCGGGTTGACCGTTTCCTCGTCCCGCAGGCGAATCGTGCCGCTGACGCAGATCACCGACTGATTGCGCAGCCCCTCGGCAGTCTGGAAATCCGCCGCCGGCAGATAAGAGGCGTTGCAGACCACCTGCATCACGCCCTCGCGGTCGCCCAGGTCCAGAAAAATTACGCCGCCCATATCCCGCTTGGTCCAAACCCAGCCGCACAGGGTCTGGCGGGAGCCGATCTGCGCTTCGCCGATCAGCCCGCAATATTCCGTTCGTTTCATAGGATCATCCTTTGCAAAAAATGATAAAGGAGAAAAACAAAAAACCTTCCCTCCCGCACTTCCCAAAAGAAGCGTGCGGGACGAAAGGAAACTTCCGTGGTGCCACCCGTATGACTGCAGAACGCAGCCGCTCAGCGGTACTGACATACCGTCGCGCTGTAACGGGCGCGCCCGTTCCGTTCTACTCTTCCGCACAGGGCGGAATTTCTTCGGAAGGCTCGGGGCTGTTTTTCGTTTCGGCGCCTGACGCCGGCTCGCACCGTCCGCCGGCTCTCTTGGCTCAAAACGCCGAACTACTCTGCCCTTCCTCGCTTTTATCCGATTGGACTCATTATACTATTTCAACGTTTTCTTGTCAAGCTTTTTTAGAGAGGCGCCCCGGCGAAAGCCTGCCGGGGCGCCTCTCAACTCAAAAAAACGGAAGGGGTGAATATCAGGTTAAATAACCGATGAAATGCGCCAGGTGGACAAAGAAATGAACCAGCGTATAGAAGAAGCCGATCAGCTCTTCGTCCTTATGCTCCTCATAGGTCCGGCACATCTTGCAGCGGAAGGCGTACCATTCGCTGACCAGCTCGCCGCAGTCATCGCAGAAGCCGTCCAGATTCTCGTCATGATGGGCGCCGGTCTGCTGGCAGACATAAACCGCTTCAAAGATAAAGGGGCAGAAGTGGTCGGTGGTAAAGGTGACCACGCCATCCTGATAGGAGGAAGGCAGCCTGGTGCGATTGCCGTTGGACTCTTCGCGATAGACATAAACATCGCGCAGATTCTCCTGGTTGAAATAGTTGCTGATCGCAGCGGAAATTTCCACTTCGCCGTTCGGCTGCTCGCCATCCTCATCCAGATGTCCGAAGCGAATCTCCTCGGTGACAGACACGGTGGTTTCGGCGTTTCTGCCGGTCGCCGTTTCGGTCTCTTTCATCTGATAGAGCAGCTGCTCATTCCGCATTTCGCCGCAAACCTCGCAGCGGAATTCTTTCATCGCGAAGGCGCCTTCACTGGAATTGCCGCGGATGGCGTGCCACTCATGGGCGCCGGTGGCGGGAATGGTCTGAATATAGTTGGCGCCGCAGTCACACAGGTATTCCGCCAGACCGTCGGTGCCGCAGTTCGCTTCCTTCAAAACGATCTCCTGATAGGTGTGCTGGTGCTCGCCCTGCTCGGCATTGAAAGTCACCGTGCCGCCGGAAAGGGTGTAGCCCTCGGGCACATTCCAGCGCAGGCTGTTGTCCAGCGCATAGACCGGCGCTTCCACGACACCGCCGATTTCGATCGAGACAATCTGATACGGTTCGCCGTTGACACAGAAGATGGCTGCGCCGCGCTCTTCCTCCATCGTTACGGTCGGCGAAGAAAATTTCGAGACGAAGGTTTCGCCGTCCAGGCTGACGCCGGAGTCGTCCTCATTGGTGTGATAGGTATCCGCCTTCAGCGCATCACCATCGGCAGAGACGGTAAAGGAGAATTCGGTACGATAAATGACCTTGCCGTTCTCCGTCACCTGCTTGGGCTGAATGCCGCTGATTTGAATGGTGGTTGTGCCGTTCTGGTGGCGCGTTACGGTAATATCCTCATTGCGCACACCCAGCTGCTGCATGGCGTCTTCGCGCAGCTTCGTTTCCTGCGCCGTCGTCAGCGTAAAGTAGGCGGAAACGGTATCGATCAGCGTTAAATTCTTAAACTTCGTATAATATTCGGTGGTTTCCACCGCGATGGAACGGAAAATCTCACTCAGATCGTCAATGGCATCCGCCGATTTGCAATAGGCATCCTTTTCCATCTTGCCAAGACGATTGATCGATTCGGCATTCGGATAGTTCGAGGACACTGCGTTCAAAAAGCGCTTGACCTCAGAGGAGTTATCCGTCATGAAGCCGATGCTGTAGACGACGGCGTCGTAGACGTTTTTCAGCTCGTACGCCTCTTCGATTGTTTCAGTCGCCACATTCGAATCAAAGTCGGAGGACCACGGGGTCGGCGCACCGTCGGTCATAAAGACCACAATGCGCTGACGCGCACCGTCTTCCACCGGGTTTGCGCCGAAGACATTGTTCGCCATGGCGAGTCCGAAATTGGCAGCCGTCGCGCCCTTCGCGTCGAATTGCTCGGTCACGCGCGCCAGACGGGCGTTCATTTTGCCGTTCTCATTGACGGAAACCAGCGCCGATTCGTAGTTGCCGTCCCCGGCTTCCAGGTCCCGATAGGAGACGATCCCGTTTTTGCCGGTAAACAGTTCGGTGTTCAGGAACTTAGGATAATTCCGCGAATCCTGTGTATAATTGCCGACAGAGAATCCGGCGACCGCGATGCGGTGATCCACATTTTTTGTCTTCGCATCCTCGTACACCGTCTGGATAAATTCTTTTGCCGCCGACTTTAAGGATCTAAGTCTCGCGCCCTCCATACTGCCGGACTGATCCACCACCAGCACAATATCCAGCGGCATGGCGAAGGTTTCCTGCTGGACCAGCTTTTCCGCCTCGGACCAGGTCTTTAAGGTGATGGTCGCCTCGCCGGTTTCGGCGTTATAGTCCACGGTCTTATCGGTCTCGACGGCATCGTTTTCCTCAATCGGACGCTCCAGCTTCGGCAGCTCGCGGGTCTGGCTGTAGTCGCCGCGGATACAGTCGCACTGGTCAATGCGGGTTTGGGCGTAATTGGCTTCTCGAATGGTGTACCACTCGCCCATCTCATGACCGAGGGCGGGCTCGTTTTCGTCGATCTCTTCATAGGTATGGCTTGCATCACGGGTGCAGGTGTATACATTCATCCCCGGCTGAAGGCAGGTGGCGTCCGTATGGTCCGTCAGCTGATAATCGTGCCCGATCGGGTCGATGTATTCATCGTATTCGTAGTCGCCGCGGGTGCAGACATAATGGTTGACGCCGGGCTCCTCGCAGGTAGGCGCCCAGGAATTTTCCGTATCCAGCACCATATCATGTCCCATGGCACCGATTTCCTCTTTGCCCTCTTCATAGCCGCAGCGCTTGCACTTCTGGTACGATTCTCCGCCGCTGGTGCAGGAGGGATTGAGCGTAATGGTTTCAAAATCATGGGAATCATAGGGCGCGGGCAGCTCGCGGTACTCCATCTCGCCGCAGACGGCGCAGGTGCGCTTTTCGGCGCCTTCATAAATACAAAGCGGCTCAACATCCAATTCCCACTCGCCCCAGGTGTGGTCGGCAAGGCCTAAAATTTCCGTATAGCCATGCTCATGATCCGTGCCGATGCAGTTCAGGCAGGAATATTCGTCGTACCCGCTGGCATAGCAGGTAGGTTCTTCGTGATGAACCAACGCATAATTCGGGGTGATTTCCGCGATCTCCCGCTCATCCAGAAGGGCATGATGGGTGTCGCCGCAGCTTTCGCAGGTGTAGGTCTCGTCGCAGTGCTCATTCTGACAGTACAGGCGCTCTCTGCCGGTCACGCCGCAGGCAGCTTCCTGCTCAACAATCCAGACCTCCTCGCCGTCCGCGTTCACACGGCTGTGACCGCTGGCGGGAATGCGCAGCTGCTCCAAGGTGGTTTGCGTCGCCGCTTCGGCGTCGGCGAAAACGACATTACAGTTTTTGCAGGTATAGTATTCCTTGCAGCCGTCCTTTTCGCAGGTCATGGCAACCGCTTCGGTTTTAACCAGATTATGGCCGACCGCCTCGATTTCACGGGTATAGACCTTATCGCAGGTCGTGCCGTCATCGTGACGGACGCAGAAGCACTGCTCCTCGCCCTTTTCGGTGCAGGTCGGAGCTTTGGTTACAACCCACTGCTCGGAGCATTCATGCCCCAGAGCGGGAACGATATCCGACTTATAGGTTTCGTTGGGATGGGTCTGGCAGCGATAGA
>CASFQZ010000048.1 GCA_949296825.1 uncultured Eubacteriales bacterium | reverse complement strand
GCTATTATTTTTGCAGTTTGCGCTATGATAAGTGGAAAAAGGAGGTAAAATTTATGACCATAAAAGAAGCACGCCTTGCTGCTGGCCTTACGCAGCAATCCATGTCTGAACTACTCGAAATTCCAACTGATGAGGTCTATTCTTTTCATTGGCTTTCCTCCTCACATATATATTATACGCCTTATATACGCATTTGTCAACTTTTTTTGCAAACTTTTTCTAATTTTTCAGAATTTGATGGGCAGGACTCGCAATAAACAAAAAAAGCCGCCCCGGAGCTGCTATTTGCAGTGTTCCGGGGCGGCTTGCTAAGTATCAATAGTTAGTCAGGTATGATTCGGCAAATTGCAATTGACTAATTTGCGTTATTCATCTTTTTTGAGCTGTTTCACGATCTGGTTCCCGTAAACGGCGGTTCCTGTCACAAGTATGCCCTGCACGGCGCTGTCCACGGTCCATCCGCCCAGCGCCATGGCGCCGGCGATGCCGAGGGGCAGCAGGATCAGCGGGATCCACTTATCGGGGATTTTTTCGATGCCCTTGATGATCTGCCCAATGATGATAAGCACCGGGATCAGGAGCAGGGCGTTTTCGGTGATATAGCTGAATACCTCCATTGTAACACCTCTTTTCAGTCGTTATTCAAAGATTCTATGCCCAACCTTGTCAGCATGGCTTTTTGCCGGTGCTTGACATCACGGGCAAAGGCAAGGGCTTCGTGCATATCGCCGTTGCAGTGGGCGTCCGGGATTCTCGCCACGGCGTGGGCAGTCGCTTCGCCCAGCGCCAGCGACGCATTGATGGACTGGATGATGGAATATTCCATCTCCGTCCGCGCCTTTTCCCGTTCCTCTATCTTTTTATCCCGCTTGTTCAGCCATTTTTTCATTGCCCAAAAGGCGAAGCCTGTAACGGCGGAGGGTACGCCCATCAGGGCGATCAGCTCGCCGATGGTGATCTGCATATCAATCCAACCCCGTTGCCTTTCTCAATATTTCTCTGGCGTCGGCGGTGGAAATGCTGCCGTCGCCGTCCAGATCCGCTTTTTTCTTCTGTTCGTCGGTCAGCTCTTCCAGCCCCACCGCCGCCCGCAGCGCTTCCCTGGCGTCTGCCGTGGTGACCTTGCCGTCGCCGTCGACATCGCCCCTGCCGTCCGCCGGAGCGGGCACGGAAGAGGGTTTCTCCGGCTCCGGCGCTTTTTCCGGCTTCTGAATCCCCAGATAATCGTACCAGCTGTTTGTGGTCTTTTCGCCGTTGGTCTCATCAAACCAGCATTTGTACCCGCGCACATCCACATGGACGGCGTAGGTCTTATTGATCCGCCCCACGCCGCCGTTGTGGTTCATATCCTCCAGCGCGCAGCAGATCTGATTGGACGAAAACAGCGAGCCGTCTTTCTTTTTGCAGGTAATGTCCGCCGCGTTGCCCTTGGTGTGCTGGTCGGTACGGTAGCCGCCCACCGCCGCCGAATGGGACGGCGTGCGGTAGCCCGAGGTGATATTGATCGCCCGGCAATCCAGCCGGTCATAGAGTTTTTCCAGCGCCGTGATCAACGCGGTATTGATCTTGATCGTATCGCTGCCGTCCTTGCAGGCAAATTCCTTCACCTGAAAATGGGGCGACAGATAAACATTGCCGTCCCGCTTTTTGGAATAGGTTTTTACTGCCATTGTTTTCTTCCTTTCGTCGTTTTTAAAAAAATATATAAAAAAGAGCAAGCCATAAAGCTCGCTCTTGACATGGGATGGTTTTTCGGTTATACTGTAGACAAGAGGTAACCGTCAAAAGCGGTTAGCCGTAGGAAGTTATTCTTTTAAATAACCGTCCTGGTCTCAACAGGGCGGTTATTTTTTTAAGGTAATACGGATTTCCTTGACACCTTTATAGATGACATAGAGCACCAATGCCATAAGCACTTTACCCATATGCAACACCTCCTTGCGGAGGGATTGCTAACCGCCATTTCTGCCGCCTCTTGTCTACGGTGTTTATTCTACCGTATTCTTCCTATTTTGTCAATATTCAACATCTTGTCTGCTTCTATCTGCATTGCAAGAAAAAACATCCCGCAGTGGAATGCTCTTGACAAATTACGGATTTTCGGTTACAATGTAGACAAGAGGTAACCGTCGAAAGCGGTTAGCGATTTCGTTTGTGAATATTTTTATTCAACAACCGTCACTTGGCCGAGTGGCGGTTGTTGCTTTTAACACGAAATTGGATTGTGTATGTACGCTTTCCAATATAAAAAGTCAGTGTTAAAATCATGCGTTTCACCCCCTCTCGGAGGGAATACGCCAACCGCCTTTCGGCTCCTCTTG
>CASFQZ010000047.1 GCA_949296825.1 uncultured Eubacteriales bacterium | reverse complement strand
AACAGGTTGTCCGACTGTCCGATGGCAGCCTGGACGGTATCGCCGGCATACCAGGTCCCGCCGATGGCTTCGCGGTACGTGGGTCCCGCCAGAACGCCGCTCGCCTCCGGCAGCTCGATGCCAGTGCGGGATCCCAGCCCGAACAGGGAGCTGTAGGTGTTCATTTTGGAAATCCCCAGCCGGTCGCCCGTGTTATAAAAGAAAATATTGCAGGACGCATCGATGGCGGAGCGCACATCCAGATAGCCGTGGGCTTCCAGACAGCCGAAGACCTGGTCGTAATACTCAAAGGTGGAATCGCAATAGAAGGTCGTATCCTCGTCAATGACCCCCTCCTGCAAGGCTGCCAGCGCGATCACCGGTTTCATGGTCGAGCCGGGGGCATAGGTGCTTTGCAGCACACGGTTCCAGAGCGGCGCCGCAGGATTTTCCGCCAAGGAAGAATAGTCATCGTAATAGGTCGAAAGATCATAGGAGGGATAGGAGGCGGAAGCCAGCACCTCGCCGGTGCGGCAGTCCAGCACCACCGCTGCACCCGCCGCCTGAAGACCGGCATTCCCCGTCAGCTCCAGAATGCGGCGCTCAAGCGCCTCCTGGGTCACCTTTTGCAGCTGGGTATCGATGGTCAGAATGACCGTATCGCCGGACTGGGGCTCGCGGGAATAATACTCACTGATATTCCCGTCGGCATCGATCTCAATGGTCATTTCGCCGTTGACGCCGCGCAGCTCATCCTCCATCGCCTGCTCCACGCCGTTTTTGCCGATATCATCGTCCATGGCATAGGCTTCGGTGCGAAGCTGCGCCTTTTCTTCCTCGGACAGCTCATCGCTGGTCAGAAGCTGCTCGGTCGCATCCTTTTTATTTTCATATTCCGCCTCGCTGATAACGCCCACCGTACCCAGAATATGGGGCGCGACAGTGCCGTCGGTATATTCCCGATAAGAAACCGCACTGACGTCCACACCGGGGAAGGAATCACTGTTTTCCATGACAATCGCCACGATTTCCGAGGAAACATCCTCGGCGAAGGTATAGGGCGCAGCGGCGGAGAATTGCAGGCGGAACATGGAGAAATAAACCGAGCCGATCTCCCGCGCCCGCTGGGGCGTATACGCCTGCAATTCATATTTTTCGATCAGCGCATCCAGACAGTTCTGCGCGGTGGCATATTCGTTCAGATTCAGAAGGTCGGCGGATTTCAAATAGGAAATCTCGCTTTCCCGGTCCTCCGGAAAGGCGATGCTGCCGGTTTCGTCAAAAATCAGCGGGATCTCGTCGTTCCACTCCTGCCCCCTCTGCGTGAACAGATCCAACAGGTCGGAAACAACCTCGTTGCGGCGCTGCATATTAGAGGAGGACGGGAACCTCGGCGCGTCGAAGGTGACTGAATAGCCCAGCCGGTTGGTCACCAGCGGGTCGCCGTTCCGGTCCAGAATTTCGCCGCGCGCCGCCTTGACGGGGACGGTATAAACGGACACCCGGTTCTTTTGCTCCCGGTACTCGGCGCCGTGGACGATCTGCGCAGAGAAGAGATCGCCGACGTAAATCACCGCCAGCACAAGACAAAGAACGCTGAGCACGGTTTTCCGCGCCGTATTTTTTCTTTTTTGAATGCGCATTATATCACCCGATCCTCCCGGGGGTCGTGGAACAGTTTTTTCATGATCCAAAAATCAAGGGGTAAAATCAGAAGGGCTGCCGCCATCGCGGGCAGATAATACCCCGCGAAGAGCCGCTGTCTTTCGCCGATTTGCGAAACGCCCGCCAGCGTCAGCAACAGGGCGCAGAGCAGAAAGACCACGCAGCCCGCAGCCAGCGCCGCAGAGAGACGGCGGCGAAGGAAAAACCGGACGCAAAGGCTGACCGCCGGTGCGCAGAGCGTACAGAACAGCGTCAGCAAGCCGTCGGGCAGCGGAGAGGAAAAATCCCACAAAGCACCGGCAAAAAGCCCGTAAACCGCGCAGGCGACCGGCGTATCGAACATCGCGAGGGCGATCAGCATCGGCAAAAGCAGCAGCGCGCCGCCGAAGGAAGAGAAGAACGGCAGATTGCCGCAGCGAAGCAGCGCCGTCAGCACCAGCAGCGCCGCCGCAGCAAGGCGGGAAACCATCAACCGCTTTTCCATATCCAAGCCGCCTTTCTTCTTTTTACTCACCCTTGCCGGCAAAATCAATCAGGACAAAGGCGTCGGTCAATTCATGAAAATCAATGCCCGGCTCCAGCACGGCATAGGCGGACACATCGGTGGTCTCGTCCACAACCTCGCGCACCGAGCCGAGGATCAGATCGCGCGGGTAGACGCCGCCCACGCCGGCGGTACAGACGATGCCGCCCTCCGCCACCGCCGTATCCCGCGAAAGCCCGGACAGGCGGCACAGACCGTCCGCCGCCAACGCCGTTTCACCGGAAACGATGCCCTCCTCCCGGCTGCGCACTTCATAGGCGCTGACATGCACGGACGGATCCAGAAAGGTTTTTACCACGCAGCTGGACGGGCGAACCTCCTTGACCACGCCGGCAAGATAGGAGCCGAAAATCACCGGGTCGTTGACGCTGACGCCGTCGCTGGAGCCGCAGTCCAAAACAAAGGAATAATACAAATCGGCGGAATCCCGGGCGATGACCGCGCCGGGCGCAAAGGTATAGTCGGGATTTTGCTCCTTAACCTCCAGAAACTGCTCATAGGTTGTCAGCTTCTGTTTGATCTGCTCATAATCCACCATATCGGCGCGCAGGGACGCCAGTTCGTTTTCCAGCTCCTGGCTGCGCTGTCTGTAATAATCGGCGGAAACAAAATAACCGGAATACGCCGAGAGGGATTCACTCAGGGACGCGCTCACCTGGCGCAGGGGCGTAAATAAAACCGAGAGCGCCGAAGAAACGGGCGAGGAGGCGCTCGCCGCTCCGGCAGCGGCAGCGCAGCCCAGCACGGCGGCGGCAAGCAGCAGCGCCAGAACCCGAAAGGAAGCGGAATGAAGCCATTTTTTCACGATTCCGCGCCCCCTGACCGCGCCGGCACCGGTTTTTCGGAAAGACAGCGCCCCGCGCCGCGGATCACGCAATTCGCCGGGTCCTCCGCCACGGTAACGGGAATTTTGACCTCGGTGCGCAAAAACCGCGCCATCCCGCGCAAATTCGCGCCGCCGCCGGTCAAAACGATGCCGCTGTTCATGATATCTCCCACCAGCTCCGGCGGGGTCCGTTCCACCGTCGTGCGCAGCAGCTCCGCCACCCGGTTCAGCGGCTCATACAGTGCGTCGCGCACCTCATGAGAGGAAATTTCCACGCTGCCGGGCAAGCCGTCGTCGAGCTTTCTGCCGCGGATATTCATCGCGCCCTCCCCCTCATAGGGAAAGGCGGAGCCGATGCTGAGCTTGACCTCTTCGGCGGTACGCTCGCCGATCAGGAGGTTATATTTTTTACGGACGTATTCGATGATCGCCGCGTCCCAGTGCTTGCCGCCGACGCGGATCGCCTGGGAGGAGACCACATCCCCCAGCGAAAGCACCGCCACTTCGGTGCTGCCGCCGCCGATGTCCACGACCATGGAGCCCTCGGGACGGTTGATCGGCAGGTTGGCGCCAATGGCGGCCGCCATGGGGGCAGAAATCAGGCTGACATAGCGCGCGCCCGCGTCCCGCGCCGCCAGATGAACGGCGCGGCGCTCCACGTCGGTAACGCCCGCCGATACGCAGACCATCGCCCGCACCCGGGTAAACAGCGCGTTGTTGGTCGCCTTGCGGATCAAAAAGCGGAGCATTTCCGTCGCCACATCAAAATCGGCAATGACGCCGTCGCGGATCGGGCAGACCGCCTGCAGAGAGCCGGGGGTCCTGCCGATCATCTCCTTGGCTTCCTCGCCGACGGCGACAACCCTGCCGCTGCCTTCGGTATCCACCGCCACAACGGACGGCTCGCTGAAGATCCTGCCCTTCCCCTTGACAAAAACACGGGTGTCGGAAGAGCCCGGATCGATGCAGATATCCTGAGAAAAAAGCATTCTGTTTTCTCCTTCCGCGCGGCTGCGCCGCCTTCTTGGAATCAATACTTATACGCATATCATTATACTATAGCCGCTGCGGTTTGACAAGTAAAAAATCTGCAACATTTTCCATGCGGCGAAAACGCCCGGCGCCTTTACCGACGCATAAGCATCGTTTTTTCATTTTTCTTGTGCGTAAAAATATAAAGCATTCGGGCACAAACAAAGAAGGAAGCGTCTTCCCCGCAAAGGCAAAAAACCGGCTCGGAGCAAGTCTCAGACTTTTTCCGCACCGGGTTCATCGCTTCATCACTTCCCCTGCGAAGGCAAAAAACCGGCTCGGAGCAAGTCACAGACTTTTTCCGAGCCGGGTCCAATGTTGGGTTCAGGCGCGGGAAACGCTTTGCTTCCCGGCGCACATAAGCAGCAATCAGCCGTTCAACACGTTATCAAGGAAATTGATCGCCTGAACAAACATCATAATTGCGCCAAAAGCGGCGGCGACGACAGCCAGCAGCGGATTGGTAAAGCTGCCGCAGACATCGCACATCATGTCGCCGTTTTCATCGATATGATCAATCTTTTCCCCTTCGATGGTATCGGTAGCGAAACAACCGTAACGATCGCAGATCGCGGTTTTGGTGCCGTTATCGGTGCAGGTGGAGTTGCCGTCGGACGTATAGTGGGTGAACGAATGCCCCAGAGCGGTGCCGGGGAAGACAATCAGCGTATCGGTGATCTCTTCGCCGCAGACCTCGCAGACGCCGTAGCCCTGCGCATCCTCGGTGCAGGTGGCAGCAATCACCACTTCGCCGTTCACGACCTTATGACCCAGCGCGGGAACCTCTTTCTGAGCGGTCAGAATCTCGCCGCAGACGGAGCACTTCTTGCCCTCGGTCAGACCGGTTTCGGTGCAGGTGGGCGCCACAGCGGGGATGACTTCCTCGGTATGACCCAGCGCAGCAACCGGACGGGTCTCCTGCGCATCGCAATAATTACAGGTGCGTTTTTCCAACCCTTCCGCGGTGCAGGTCGGCGCGGTGTCGATTGCCCATTCGCCGAACGAGTGACCCAGAGCGGGGATCACGGTCAATTCGCCCTTGTCGCCGCAGACTTCACAGGGATGCCACTTGCTGCCCTCTTCGGTGCAGGTCGCGGGATCCATCTCCCAGCGATCGGCATAGTTATGCCCCGGCGCGGGGATGACTTCCTCTTCCACTGCGCCGCAAACGGTGCAGGTGCGGGTCTTCAGACCGTCCTCGGTGCAGGTCGGCGCAGTCTCGGTCCACTCGCCGAAGGTATGACCCAGGGCGGGGATTTCAGCCTGCGCTTCCAGAACTTCGCCGCAGACGGAGCAGACAATGCCCTTTTCAAAGCCGATTTCGGTGCAGGTGGGCTCTCTGCCGTCTACCTCCGTCGGAGTATGACCCAGCGCGTCAACAACCTCCTGCGCAACCAGGATCTCGCCGCAGACGGAGCATTTCTTGCCCTCGGTCAGACCGGTTTCGGTGCAGGTGGGCGCCACAGCGGGAAGGATCTCCTCGGTGTGTCCCAGCGCGGGAACCACTTCCTCCGCCTCCAGGACTTCGCCGCAGACAGCGCAGATCACGCCGTTCTTTGCGCCTTCTTCGGTGCAGGTGGGGGCTTTTTCGGCGACTTCTTCGGGGGTATGACCCAGCGCGGAGCCTTCATCGGCGACGGTTTCCTTGATACCGCAGCGGGTGCAGGTACGGGTCTTGGTCCCGTCCTCGGTGCAGGTGGCATTGCCGTCGGAGACATACTCGCCAAAGGCGTGACCGTCAATATTGCAGTCGCGGATGATCTCCCAGTCGCAGAGGATGACCGCTTCCACGCCGTTGACCATGACAGAGAAATAGCCGGTGTTCAGCGCCTTGTACATAATCTCGTACAGGAAGCTGAGCAGCGTACCGTAGAAGAAATCAAAGACCTTCTGCAAGAAGTCGTTGTTGAAATCTACCCAGCCGCCCTGCGCCTCGATGACAAAGGTCTCGGTGGCGCCGGCAGCAACGGTCACATCGGTCTTGACGCGATCCAGGGTCACATAAGGCGTGGCTTTTACATTGATACGCACCGAACGGGCGGCAGCCAGCGGATTATGGATCGTGACGGTAATCGGGATCTGTTCGTCCGCGCCGAAATCGCGCTTTTCGATCGCGTATTCCACCGTAATATCTCCATCGGCAGCAAAGGCGACGGGAAGGGTGGAAAAGACCATCAGAACCGCCAAAAGGATGCTGATACATTTTTTCATGGACATAGAACCTTCTTCTCCTTTTTTCATGCTTTCACTTGAAAAACAGATACTTCTCATCTACCCTCCTTTCTTTTATTATGTTACAGCCGCATATTCCGGCAAAACAACAATTTTTGCCGTGCGTGTGGTTATAGAATAACAAATGTTAGCGGGTTTGTCAATGGTTTTCAAAAAAATTGCAGATATTTTATGAACGAGCGGTTGCCTGAGAGCGTAAACAGAGCAATCGACAAAAACCGACGGTATGAAACGTATTGTGGACAGAGGTTCTGTTTTTCCCTCTGCTCTACCCTTTTACCGCCAGGCAAACAAAAATTTACCCTGCGCAAGGCGATATGGACGGCGATTCTGTTTTCCGTCTGCTCTTTTCCTTTGCCGCAGCGTAAAACAAAAAAGCCCGCAAAGAAATCACCGTCTTACAGGCTTTTTCTTCACAGGCTTTTTGTTGTATGGATGGCTCAGAAATTACCGCCATTCCAGCCCCAGTCGGCGACGGGGTGATAGGTCACATAAACCGCAGCGCCGGGGATATCCAGCTCCTGCTCAAGCAGAGCGCAGATGGCGGCGGTCATTTTTTCGTAATCGGCGGGCGAAGCGCTGCCGAAGAGACTGACCGCAACATAGGCGCCCTTCTCCAGCTTTTTCCCGGCGAACCAGAGATCATAATCGTCCTCGATGCCGACCATCAGATAAGCCTCCGATTTATGCAGCAGCGAGACCAACTCGCCCAGCCGGGCTTTGATCGCTTCCTTTTTCCCGTCGGGGACGGGCACGCTGATTTTGGTATCAATAAACGGCATAATACCTCTCCTTTTCATCCGGCGGCAAAAAGGGGCTCCACCGCCGCGCGAATCTGCGCAAAAACAGCCGGCACATCGCCGGAGGCGTCGATCCGCACCACCGGGTCCTCCGGCAGGGCGGCAAAAACCTCGTCAAAACGGGCGCGGATGCGTTCGAGGGCACGGCGATTTTCAAAAATTTCCCGTGAGTCCGGGTCCCGGTTCGCATGGATGCGCCCAAGGCAAATCTCCACCGGCGCCTCTAAAAACAGACAGAGATCGGGACGGCGGATATAGGGGTTCTCCGTATTCAGGCGGCGGACCCAGTCAAAATCCGCCTCTGCGCCTTGATATGCCATAGAGGAATAATAATACCGGTCGCAGAGGACAATCGCCCCCTGCGCCAGAAGGGCTTCGATGCCCCTTTCGGGCAGCCGGTTATGGCGAACCCGGTCGGCGGCAAAGAGAGCGGCGGCGGTCGCCGGGTCACAGGGGACCTCCCCCGCCAAAATCCGCCGCAGCAGCTTTCCGGTCGGCTCCCCGGTCGGCTCCGCCGTGCGGACGACCTTTCTGCCCGCCCGGGTCAGCGCCTCCGCCAGCAGCGACGCCTGGGTGCTTTTGCCGCAGCCGTCCAGCCCTTCCAATACGATAAATTTACCTTTTTGCATTATTTATTCTTCTGTTTGGAATATTTGGTCTTATAAACCACCCGCATCAGGGCGCTTTCGACCTTGTTGATGACCTTGACGCCGGGGAAGATCGCGCCAGCCACGGCGGCGTTGATGTTCTTGCTCAGCACCATCTCGATGGCTTCCGCGTCGTCCCTGTCGCCGGAGACGCAAAGGGCGCCGTTGTCCTTCAGCAGGACGGCGTTTCTGCCCTTAAGCTTTTTGACGACCTCTTTGGAGGATTTTACGGTGTCGGCGGGGTTGAACGCCGCCGTGCGGCAGGTCAGACCGATCAGCTGGGCGAAATCGTCCAGATAAGGCTTGAGGGCTTTTTTCTGGGCGGAGAAGGCTTTGATGTTTTCGTCGTCGCTGTGATGGATGTAGTTGACATCCTGTCTGCCGTTATAGACCGCCTTATGCAGATCCACCGCTGCGGTATAATCGTCGCCGCCGCGGGTGGTCTCCACCGGGCTCGCCAGATTGACGCGGATGACGCTGCCGTCCTTTTTGGAAACAAGGACGGCGGTCGCGCCCTGACGGGAGGAATCGTAATAATCGAAGGCGGGCATGGTTTTATTCTTTTTACCCTTTTTCAAATCGGCAAAATAGGCGCTCAGCTCACTGTAGCTTTCGGCGAGGGTGCCGGTGAAGGTATAGAACCGGTCCAGGATAAATTTTTCGCAGACCGTTTCCAGCTCGGCAGCGACGGCAAAGGCTTCGTCCATATCCTCGCCCATGCACAGCGCGCCGTGGTGCGCCATCAGGATCGCCTTGGAGGGCGAGCGCTTCATGGCGTCGCGCACGCCGTTCTTGAGCTTGCCGGTGCCCGGCAGTCCATAGGCGGCGACGGTAACGCCGGGACCGATCAGGTCGGCGGCTCTCTGACTCAGGGAATTGATGTCATAGCCCACGGCGGCAGCGGCGCTGGCGTAGGGCTGGTGGGTATGGATGACAAAATCCATTTCCGGGCGCATTTCATAGACGGAAGCGTGGATGCCTTTTTCGGAGGAGGGCTTGATCTCGCCCTCGTAGGAGCAATCGGCGATATTGACCAGCACGATCTCGTCGGGCGTCAGGGTCTCATAGGCTCTGCCGCTGGGGGTGATGACGAACTGGGTCGGGCTGACGCGGCAGCTGACATTGCCCCAGGTCCGGGCAATCAGTCCGCTTTTGACCAGCTTTTTGCCGGCTTCGATGACCAGTTTTTTCGCATCTAAAATTTCCATGATACAATCCTTTCCACAGCCGGAGCTGTCGATTCATTATTTTTTATTCCAGGAGGAATTCAATTGCACGGTACGGTTCAGCACCGGGCGCTCGGGGGTCGAGTCGGGATCGACGCAGAAATAGCCCTGGCGCATGAACTGGAAAACATCCCCCGCCGCAAGGCTGTCAAGATGGGCGTCGACACGGCAGCCGGTCAGCTCCCTGAGCGAATCGGGGTTGATCGCCTCCAGCATATTGTCGCCGGGGTTTTCCTCGGTGAACAGGCGGTCATACTGGCGGATGACCACCTCGCGGCTATGGGGGGCGCTGACCCAGTGCAGGGTGCCCCTGACCTTTCTGCCGTCGGGAGAATTGCCGCCGCGGCTGTCGGGATCATAGGTACAGTGTACGCAGGTCACCTCGCCGCTGCCGTCGGTCTCAAAGGAAACGCATTGGACAAAATAGGCGCCCTTGAGCCGCACCTCATTGCCGGGGTAGAGGCGGAAATATTTTTTGGGCGGGTCGATCATAAAATCGCTTTTTTCAATATACAGCTCCTTGGAGAAGGTGACCGGCGCCTCGCCCATTTCCGGGTGGTCGGGGTGGCGCTCGATAAAAATCTCCTCGGTCTGATCGTCAGGATAATTGTCGATTACGATTTTCAGCGGCTCCAGCACCGCCATGGCGCGGGGCGCGGTATCGTTCAGCCGGTCGCGCACACAGGACTCCAGCAGCCCGTAATCCACCACGCTGTAGGCTTTGGCGACGCCGACCTTTTCGACAAAATCGCGGATCGCCTCGGGCGGATAGCCCCGGCGGCGCATACCGCAAAGGGTGACCATACGCGGATCGTCCCAGCCGCTGACGATGCCCTTCTGCACCAGCTCCAGGCATTTTCTCTTGCTGGTGACGCAATAATTGAGGTTCAGCCGGGCAAACTCGATCTGGCGGGGCGGCTCGTCAAAGCCGACCTGCTGCACAAACCAGTTATACAGCGGACGGTGATTTTCAAACTCCAGCGAACAGAGCGAATAGGTCACGCCCTCCCGCGCGTCGGACAGGGGGTGAGCGAAATCATACATCGGGTAGACGCACCACTTATCGCCGGTCTGATGGTGGGAAACATGGGCGATGCGGTACATCACCGGGTCGCGCATATTCAAATTGGGCGACGCCATATCGATCTTGGCGCGCAGAACCTTGGCGCCGTTGGGGAACTCCCCTTCGGTCATGCGGCGGAACAGCGCCAGATTCTCCTCCACCGAGCGGTCGCGACAGGGGCTGTTTTTGCCCGGCTCGGTCAGGGTGCCGCGATATTCGCGGATCTGCTCGGCAGACAGGTCGTCCACATACGCCTTGCCGTCGCGGATGAGCTTAAGGGCGCACGCATAGAGGAAATCAAAATAATCGGAGGCGTAGTACATTTTCTCCCAATGAAAGCCCAGCCAGCGGATGTCTTCGAGGATTGCGTCGATGTATTCGGTATCCTCCTTGACCGGGTTGGTATCGTCCATGCGCAGGTTGCATACGCCGCCGTATTTTTCGGCAGTCTCAAAATCGATACAGATTGCCTTGGCGTGCCCGATATGAAGATAGCCGTTGGGCTCCGGGGGAAAGCGGGTCTGCACGCGGGTATTGACGCCGTTTTGCAAATCCTCGTCAATAAAATCGTAAATGAAATTCGACGGGGCGGGGGTCAGTTTTTCTTCCATATATCGCAAATCCTTTCGGGAAACTCTTATTTTGCGGCGGCAAGGCGGGACAGCACCCGCTCTTTGCCCAGCACCTTCAGCACCTCGTACAGATCGGGGGTGTTGCGCCTGCCGGTCACGGCGATGCGAAGAACCGTCGACACATCCCCCACATGCCCCCGATAGGCGGCGGGGTCCTTTTTATACGCCTTGACATCGGGCGAAAAGCCCAGAGGCTCGCACAGTGCCTTGATTTTGGCGAACCACTCCTCCTTGGTATCCGCCTCGTCGTAGACGGCGGCATACCGCGTCAGGATGGCTTGACGGTCCTCTGCGGTGATGTTTTCGGGCATGGGGTCCTCCGGCACAAACAGCTCGTCATAAAAATACGCCATATACTGCTTCGCCATATTCCAGCGCGCCATGTCCTTGCGCGGCTTCGCGCCGCCCCGATCGATGGCGAAGATCGCCTTCGCCTTGTCCGGGTCCGCCGCCATCAGGCGGTACAGCGGCTCGTCCTCGTCCTTCGCCCAGGCAAAGACCCGGGAAAAAACCTCGTCGGCGGTAAATTTGGAAATCACATCCTTACAGATATCCTCCAATTTCGCCTGGTCAAACAGCGCGCCGCTGGCGCTCATCTTTTTTATCGTAAAGGGAAAATCGGACAGGGGCGCGGCGCGGTTCGCCTTGCGCCAGTCCTCAAAATTGGAATTGGAGAGGGTCATCAGATATTCCACCACGCCCTCGGCGGGATAGCCCTCTTTGACATAAAAGCTGACCGCGCTTTCCGGGTCCTTGCGCTTGCTCAGCTTGCGCTTATTGCCGTTTTCCAGCTTCATGATCGGGGCGATATGCACATACTTCGGCGCTTTGACGCCCAGCGCCTGAAAGAGCTGGATATGCACCGGCAGCGAAGAAATCCACTCGTCGCCGCGCACCACATGGGTCGTGCGCATCAGATGATCGTCCACCGCATGGGCGAAGTGATAGGTCGGAATGCCGTCGGTTTTCAAAAGGACGATGTCCTGCACATTCTCCGGCATTTCGAGCTTGCCTTTGATTTTATCGTCGACAAAAATCTTTTTTTCCTCATTGCCAAAGGAGCGCAGGCGCAAAACATAGGGCATGCCCGCCTTGAGCTTTTCCTCGATCTGCTCGTCGCTCAGCTCACGGCAGCGCGCCCATTCGCCGTAATACCCGGGGGTGACGCCGTCTGCCTCCTGCTGCCGGCGCAGGGCGGCGATTTCTTCTTCGGAACAAAAGCAGGGATACGCCATCCCCTTTTCCACCAGCGCTTTGGCAAAGCAGGCGTAAATCTCCCGGCGCAGGCTCTGTTTATAGGGACCGTAATCGCCCTCCTCCGACGTTTCGCCGGTCATGCCCTCGTCGGGCACAATGCCGAAATAGGCGAGCCCGGACAAAATCGCATCGATGGCGCCGGGCACCTCCCGCTTTTTATCGGTATCCTCAATGCGAAGATAAAAAATCCCGTTTTTGCCCGCCGCCAGCCGGTCGATCAGGCAGGAAAACAGATTGCCGATGTGCATAAAGCCCGTCGGCGACGGCGCGAAGCGGGTGACCATCGCCCCCTCCGGCAGGGCGCGGGGCGGGTACAGCGCTTCGTACTCCGCCGGTGTTTTTTGTATATCGGGAAACAAAAGCTCAGCAAGCCTTTTATGGTCGGTCATAGCGGCAAATCCTTTCTCAAGAGGGATAAATCATATTGGTGGTGATTTCAAAAACGCCTTTTTCATAGAGCTGATCCAAAAGATGGATATTGTCCACCGTCCACGCCCCGAGCAGAAGACCGGCGGCGGCGATTTTTTCCGTATAGCGCAGATTGGAGCGGTTGCCGGCGTTGAAGCTGATGCCATGGACACCCCGCTCGGCGCAAAGGGAAATCTGCTCGCCGGAAACGCGGGACGTCAAAAGGCGGGTATCCAGCTCCGGCAGGCGGCGCTGCATTTCGGTCAGATCGTCGAGGTCAAAGGAGATCAGGCGGCAGGAGGTGAAATTGACCGCCCGCAGCGCGGCGGCGACGGCGTCGTAATCCGGCGTCTGCCCGTCCTCGACCTTGAGCTCAACCACCGGGGCAATGCCGTACTCGGCGCAGGCGGCGAGCATTTCCTCCATGGTCGGGATGGTTTCGTCCGGATACTGGATGACATTGTTCCCCCCGTCGATCGTAAGGCTTTGGACCTCGGCGAGGGTCATTTCGCTGACCAGCCCTTCGCCGTCGGTCATGCGGCTGACATCGTCGTCATGCAGCACGACCCAGCGCCCGTCTCCGGTCATGCGGATATCAAATTCGCAGCCGTCAAAATCGGCGTCCGCCGCCGCCTTGACCGCCGCGAGGGTGTTTTCCGGCGCAAGACCGGAAAAGCCCCGGTGGGCGATGAGCTTGACGGGCATGATAAAATCATTGACCGACTGCGAAAGTCCGACGCTGATCACCTCGTCGGAAGGACGGTAATAGGCGCGGCTGCCGAAAATTCCGGCAAGAACCACGGCAAGCACAAGCACAAGAACGACAAAAAGAATTTTCTTTTTTCTCTTAGAGGAAACTGCTTTCGTTTTCATACGCCGCACCCTTTCGTCGATATTCCATGCTATTATATAATATTGCCGCGCGGATGTAAAGAAATTTTTCGCAAAATTCGCCGCCGGCGGGAAAAAACCGGCGCGCGGAAAGGGCAGGGTCGGCAAACCGAACGGGGCGCGGCGCGGTTCGCTCCGCCCCGCCCGCTTTTGTCATAAAACCGCCGGGGGAGGTTTTCTCCGTTCCGCCGCCTTCGCAAAAACCGCCGGGGAGATTTTCTCCGTTCCGCCGCCGCTGTTTCCTTGTCCGGCGCTGCAGCTCCCCTACCGGTTGCAAAAACGCAACCCAGAGGTTCAAATAATGACCCTCTGGAGGTTCGCTTTTGGAACCTCCAGAGGTTCCAAAATGAGA
>CASFQZ010000046.1 GCA_949296825.1 uncultured Eubacteriales bacterium | reverse complement strand
ATTTCTTTGATGTGGGAAATTTTTTGGCGGTTGGTTGAGGTGCGCGCAGAACGGGGCTGACGCCGCCGGCGGGTTAGCCGGAATCCCGCCGGACGGCGGCTTCGTAGTAGTTGGCGCAGGTGATGGGCGCGTTGTACAGCGCGGTGATCAGGTATTGCTTGATATTGCGCACCTGAGAGCGGTTGGTTGCCATGGTGTTGAGCAGATAGCCGATATGCTCCTCATTGAGCATTAAGAACCGCTCCTTGACCTCCCGGGCAGGGCGGTCCTCTCCGGCGACCCGAATGGTTTTCCGGCGGCTGGTCAGCACATCCGCCGACAGCTCCAGCCATTCGTTGATGGTCTCCTGATTGTAGGGATAGAGACCTTGCAGCCAGCCATAGTCCCAGTTGGCTTTCAGCAGCGACAGCGTCTCCTCCCGGATGTTCTCCTCGGTCAGCTCCCGGGGCATTTCTGTCCGGGGCGCAGCCCCATCCCCTTTTCGGGTGGGGGCTGCGCATGACGCTGCTTCCTCTCCCGCCGGGGATGTTTGCGCCCATTCGCCATCCAATTCCTGCGATGGTTTTGCTTCGCCGGGCGCGGTTTCGTCCTCTTCCAGCGATGTTAGCGCCCAGTCGCTATCCCATCCCGGGGGTGTTTTTGATCTGCGGGGCAGCATTCCGTCCCATGCAGGGGATGGTTTTGCATGGGCTGCCGTTTCGTACCAGTTCTGAGATAATATGACATCGGGATCATCCGGATCCCATCCGATCTCATCCTGCCGAAGCAGCTCGTTGTTGCTTTTTTTATCGGACGCTTCCTGATCCCATCCGATCGCATCCTGCCAAAGCAGCTCGTCGTCGCTTTCTTCGTCGGGCGCATTTGTCCGGATAGGATAGGATTCTTTTTGTTTCTTTTCTTTTTGTTTATTGTCTATATATATTGGGTTCGGTTTTGGAACCTCTTGAGGTTCGGTTTTGGAACCTCCGGAGGTTCCATTTTGAGACCCGAGCAGGTTGTCCTCGTCGCCGGGCAGATAGATCAGATCTGACTTGCCCAGCCCGCGCTTGACCCGGGTGATCAGTCCGGCGCCTTCCAGCGCGCTCAGCAGCCGGACGGCTTTGGTCTTGCCGCAATTCAGCTTGCTCTGTACCTCGCGGACGCAGAAAATGATAAAAATGCGCCCGTTCTGGTCGCACCAGTCGTTGCGGCAGCTCAGCGCCAGCCGCCCGAGCATCAGCGCGTAGAGCACCTTTGCCTCTGCCGGCAGCGCGGACAGCCTCGGATCGGTGAACAGGCGGATCGGCAGCTGAAAAAAGCCGCCGCCGGCGGTGGTCGTTTCCATCGGATTCCCTCCCTTTGGGGTAAAATGGTTGCTTTCTATCTATTGAAATTTGCTTCGGATCATGAAAAAACGGCTGCGCCGCCTTCGGCAAGGCAAAAAAGTCCTGCCGAAGACGGAAAATTCCCGGCCGCGCGAAAAAATAAAGCTCCGGAAAGGGAAAATTTCCGGTGCGCAAAAATAATCGTAAGTTTGCGGCGGTTCCGGCGGCGGAAACGTACGGGGCTGCGTAATTTTCGCGGCGGAAAAAGCAATTGCGCCGGGTTGTATAAATTTTCGGCGGCGGAAAATCACCGGCAGTCAGGCTTTTTTCTGGCTTTCCGTGATTGCCGGGCGGAGACCTTGGGTTTCGCCGGGCTTTCCGTGATTGCCGGGCGAAGGTCTTGGGTTTTGCCGGGCTTTCCGTGATTGCCGGGCGAAGGCTTCAGGTTTCGCCGGGCTTTCGCCCTTTTCCGGCGGCATTGGAGCTGCCGGTTTTTTGCCGCCATTTTTTTTGCAGCCGGTAGACTTGCCGCTCGCTGAGCCGCAGGCGGCGGGAGATCTCGTCGATGCGGCGGTTTTCCACAAGCCGCAGCCGCAGAAAAGCCGCGTCCCGCCCGGTGGCGGC
>CASFQZ010000045.1 GCA_949296825.1 uncultured Eubacteriales bacterium | reverse complement strand
TGCTGATTCGGATGGTGATGGGGTCGACGAGATTTATCTGCTAAGGATTGAAGGGTTCCGTCATATCTATTGCGCCAGCGATAGATGTATTGTCGGCTGACATTATACTTTTTTGCAGCATTTGTTACGCCGTTTTTGTCGGCATATTGTAATAGGGATTGACGAAACATCATTTTTTGTGTTACAGTATTCATAGCAAATAGGATTCTCCTTTGTTCTTTGATGGGTTGAATTAACTGTAACACCGGTCTTTCCTATTTGCTATCTTTTTTTCTTACTGTAACGCATCTATTGTAAACCTACAGTTCTCAGTTTTGAATGATGAATAAAAGGATTTTTTATTTGGCACTCTATTTTGCTCACGGTCTAAAAAGAATTGACTGTGTATTTTTTATAGGTTATTAATGTTGAAGAGTCGACAAAAAATGGAAGAACCGCCCCGGAGGAGGACGGTTCTTTGTGTTTTTATCAAAATACAAACATGCAATCGCGGGTGCAAAGAGAATAAGTCTTTTGAGCAGAGAGGAATCTTTGCTCTTATTTTTATGTCGTATTTTCATTACAAACGCTTGTAAATCAAAAAGCAACGGGGCATCGTCAGGCGGTGCAACGGAAAAGGAGAACAGAATCATGGAAACAAACGAATTGCCTGCGAGTAGTCTGCTTGCAGAGGGAAACGCGGCGCAAGGCGTGAAATGCGGCGCGGAACAACATGATGCGATTCTCACACAGAACCGCTTGTCGCGCTTATTCTCTTCCGCTCCAGCAATATGTGCAGAGCTTTTCTTCGGGCAGCCCGGTAGAGGCAATTAAATCGTCCAGCCGATGGTAGCGCAGCGATGTAAAATGCAGCTTTTTACCGATGGCGGTCACCATATTGCTGTATTTTTCGCTGTCGGGGTCGGCATATTCGCGCAAGGTCGCTTCGTCCGGCTCGCCGCCCTCCAGCTCAACAATCACGCGGCGGGCGATCAACTCCATTTCGGAGGTGGAACGGGAAAAGTTCAGGTATTTGCAGCCGAACAGCAACGGCGGGCAGGCGGGACGGATATGAACTTCCCGTGCGCCGCTTTCGTATAGAAATTCCGTGGTTTCCCGCAGCTGGGTACCGCGAACAATGGAATCGTCGATCAATAGAAGGCTTTTATCTTCGATCAGGTCATGGATCGGAATCAGCTTCATTTTAGCGATCAGATCACGCTTTTTCTGGGTGGTTGGCATAAAGGAACGGGGCCAAGTGGGGGTATATTTGACAAAGGGCCGGGCAAAGGGCACACCGGACTCATTGGCATAACCGATGGCATGTGCCGTACCTGAATCGGGAACCCCCGCCACCAGGTCCGGCTTTGCATCATCTCGCCGTGCCAGAAGCCTGCCGCATTCATTGCGCATGGTTTCCACATTCAAGCCCTCATAGCTGGACGATGGATATCCATAATAAACCCAGAGAAAAGTGCAGATTTTCATCTGATCGCCCGGAGCGATCAGCGTTTTTACGCCATTTTCAGCGTCCATGACCACCACTTCGCCAGGTCCGAGTTCTTTATAATCCTTATAACCCAAATTAAAGTAGGCAAAATTTTCAAAGCTGGCACAAAAGGCATCGTCTTTTTTACCGATGACAATGGGGGTTCTGCCCAGCCGGTCCCGCGCGGCGTAAACGCCCTTTGGGGTCAGGATCAGCATACTCAGCGAACCATCGACCAGCTCCTGTGCATAGCGAATACCGTCGATAAAGTTTTCCTTCTGGTTGATAATCGCGCCGACCAGCTCGGTCTGGTTGATCTCGCCGTTGCTCATTTCAAAAAAATGGGTCTTGCCGCGAATGATCTGACTGACGATCTGGTCGGAATTGTTGATCTTTCCGATGGTGGTGATCGCAAATGTCCCGTGATGGGAGCGCATCAGGATTGGCTGGGCTTCAAAATCGGAAATACAGCCAATCCCCATATGTCCGTGCATCTCGTTGGATTCTGATTGGAACTTCGTGCGAAAGGGGGCATTTTCGATATTATGAATCGCTCGTTCAAAGCCGTTTTCGCTGTCATACACCGCCAGACCGGCGCGCCGTGTGCCCAAATGTGAATGATAGTCTGTGCCGAAAAACAGGTCAAAGACACAATCCTCTTTGGAAACAACACCGAAAAATCCACCCATAGTAAGACCTCGCAATCAAAAAATAACGAGTACAGTATACCAGAAAACCCGTGAAAAAAAAAGTGCTATTGAAAAAAACAGAGAAAAAAAGTAAAATACAGCGGTTTTTTAAAAAATCGAAGAGCTGTATTTTGGGTAAATATACAGCTTATACAAAAGCTGCTCGTTATTCTCGGCAAGCGCCGATTTTCGGAAGACCTCTTGCCATACGGTCTAAACTCTGTTATGATGTTGACGGCTTATTTTGAAGAAAAGAGGGGTTCAAATGGCAAAATCTTCCGGCGGATCGCTGGGCGGCATTGTACGGCAATTGCTGCGATTCAGCCTGCCGCTGATTTTCAGCGGTATTTTGCAGCAGCTGTACAATTGGGCGGACGCTTTTATCGTCGGAAATATCAACGGCGAAACAGCGCTGGCTGCCATTGGTTCCACGACGACCGCCGTTAATTTTTATGTCACGACCATCACCGGCTTTACCCTGGGACTTGCCATTTTGTTCGCTCAGAATTACGGAGCTCAAACCACGTCGAATATACCAAAATTACTTTCCACCTTTGCGCTAAGCATGGGGGGCGTTTTTCTGCTGCTGGCGGCTGCCGGCATTGCCTTTACGCCGCAGTTTCTCCGGCTGCTGCACACCACTGCGGAGACAATCGACCTGGCGGAAGATTATCTACGGGTCGTACTCTGCGGCATTCCGTTTCTGGCGGTATACAATGTTTATTCCGCCGCATTGCGGGGTATTGGCAACAGCAAGGCGCCTTTTTATTCGGTGATGGTTTCCTCCCTTGCCAATGTGGCGCTGGATGTTCTGTTTGTCGCAGGGTTCCACTGGGGAGTCGCCGGAGCGGCGCTGGCAACAGTCCTTTCCCAGGCGGCAATGACCATATATTTGATCCACTACAGCATAAAAAAATACAGCGTTCTGCGCTTTCGAATCACGAGCGGCGCATGGGACCGGACATTATGGAAGCAGGGTTGCCGCTTCGGGCTGCCGCCGATGATCCAGTCCGCCGTCAGCGCTGCGGGCAGTTTAATTTTACAGAATTTTATGAACGGGTTCGGCACGGCAACGGTTGCCGCCATTACCACTGCCTACCGGGTAGATTCCATCGTCATGGTACCGATTATCAACCTATCCTCCGGTATTTCAACCTTAAGCGCCCAATATCGCGGCGCAAGAGAAGATAAAAAAGCAGGACAGGTTTTTGCCGCCGGGCTGCTTCTGATGAGCGGGGTGTCTCTGCTTTTGACCTTTACGGTGATACCGACCGGCGGGGAATTGATCTCTCTGTTTGGCGCGGGAGAGGAAGCGGTTTCCATCGGCGACGGTTTTTTTAGGCGGATCGCCCTGTTTTATTTGATTTTCGGCGCGGCAAATGCCATTCGCGGCTATCTGGAGGGCATGGGAGACGTCACCTTTTCGAGCATTGCCGGTATCTTCGCGCTGGCGTGGCGCATCGCCGGGTCCTATTTGATGGAGCCGCTGTTCGGCAACATGGTCATCGCCTGGGCAGAGGCGTTCAGCTGGATTGTGCTGCTTCTTCTTTATATTTTCCGTGTGTTGGATCGATTCCGTCAAAGCAAAAAACAGGCACAGATCGGCGCTGGCAGAATATAATTGCGTCTGTTTTTTGAACAAAGGCGAAATTGTACTTGCATACGACGGCAAATTTTGTTATACTGTTATCGACAAATCAGGCGCGGGTATGCGTCAAATGATGAGAAGGAGTCAAACCTATGGCAGATGAAAAGAAAAAATTCAGCCTCAGCAGCATTGACAGTGCTGCCGAGGAAAAAGGTTCTTTTATGAAAACCCTGTGGCAGATCCTGAAATTTCTTGTGGTTTCCGGTCTGGTCACAATCATCCAGCTGGTGTTGGCCAATGTGCTTCCGTTGATTTTCGACGGCGTAACGGCGACGCTGCCCGGCTTTTTGCAGGGAATTTTCGCGCCCAACACGATTTTTGATGTGACGACAGCCGAAGGCATGGAGCAGTTCAGCAAATATGTGGTCGGCGGCACTGTGGAAAACGGCATGATCGTCGGCGGCGTGGTCACCTGGGGCTATCTGCTGCCCTTCTTCCTGTCCAATCTGATTGCGAACATTTACGGTTTTTGGCAGAACAAACGGACCACCTTTAAATCAGATGCTCCGTGGTACAACTTCGCCATTTATATTGTTTTGATGATCGCGCTGATCCTTTTCTCCACCTGGCTGCAGGGCTGGATCGTCGGTTTGCTCGCCAAGGTTGAATGGAGCTGGCTGCAAAATCTTGCCAGAACCATCGCTGCCCTTGCGTCCGGTCTGGTGCAGATGCTGGTGCTCTTCCCGATGGAAAAATTTGTCCTTTTGAAAGAAAAAAAGGAAGACAAAGAGCCGAAGGCAGAAAAAGCTGCGAAATAAGCTTTCTGAAAAAAACGCTGCGGCATCTTCGCAAGAAGGCGTCGCAGCGGCTTTTTTTCAATAAACACCGGATAAAAAACCGGGCGGAAGAACTCTTCCGTCCGGTTTTTATCGTGCGCGCTTACGCGTTGGCATCAAGATAGCCTTCCAGCTTGCTCAGCGGCTCATCCAAGAAGCCGAACTTGAACAGGGAGATCAAAATCTTAATAATCGCGACAAGCAGTTTGATAAAACCAACCATTGGTATCGCCTCCATATAATTTTATAATTTTAGTTTATCACAGTATTTACCCCTTGTCAATGATTTTTTAAAACATTTTTTCCATTCTCCTAATTTATCGGCTATAGTTTGTTCTTTTTTGTTTAACTTGTTGACAAATTTTTCCGATGGTGCTAAAATGGGCATAAAGGAGGCATTGATTATGCAAGGTCTTTTTAATTTTATTTCTTTTATCATGTCCGTTGTCACCTTTATTTCCGCGCTGTTTACCGGAGCAAGCTGCAAACCGGACAAGACAGCCATCGATCTGGACAATTTCACGCTGGTCTGGAGCGATGAATTTGACGGAGACGAAGTGGACAAAAGCAAGTGGCAGACGCAGGAGACCACCGAAATCCGCCGCGGCGGCTATTGGAACGGGGCGCTTGCCGAGGTAACAGACGGCAATCTTGTGATCACATCCAAATATCTGCCCAACGGCGTCAACGAGGGCGATCCGGCGGGCTGGTACACCGCGCAGCTTTCCTCCATCGATCGGTACGAACAGACCTACGGCTATTTTGAAACCCGTTGTATTCTGCCGGAAGGCTATGGGCAGTGGGCGGCGTTTTGGATGATGAACGACGCGATGAGCGAGACATATCTGACCGGCCGGCGCGGCGCGGAAATCGATGTTTTTGAATCTGCGTATTTTGGCACGGAGAAGCCGGATCAGGTCTCTTCCGCGATTCACTGGGGCGGTTACGGCTACGGGCTGACTTCCCTTTCGCCGACCTATACCGGCGTGCAGCCGATTGACCCTTATCACAGCTACAACACCTATGGGCTGGAATGGAACAAGAACGAATATATTTTCTATGTCAACGGCGAGGTTTACGCCTATGCCACCCGTTTCAAAACCGTTCCGTCGCAGCAGCCGGAGCATCTGCTGCTTTCGGTGGAAATGGCAGGCGAGAACGGTGTTCCCGCCAACGAAAGCACAGCCTGGGCGCCCGGGACCATCGAGGACAACGGCAGAGACTTTGTCAGCGAGTTCATCATTGATTATGTGCGCTGCTATCAATACAAATAAGATTCTTCAGCGCCGCCGCATACTAACCGGTATGCGGCGGTTTTTTATTTCCGGTGATAAAAACTGTCCGCTTCCCCATGAGAGAAGCGGGCAGTTTTTTTGAATGATAAATCATTAAAAGGAATCGAGCTTGACCGCCACGCGCAGAATCTTCCGCGCGTCGGAGGCGGAAATCTGGTTGTTTTTATCCACATCGGCGGCTTTGGTTTTGGCATCGTCCAGCGTCTCCAGCTTGACCGCCGCCCGCAAGGCAAGGCGGGCATCGGCGGAGGTCACCTTGCCGTCGCCGTCCACATCGCCCGGCATAACTTCCGGCTCAACGGGCGTAGGCTCCGTACTCGGGGCATCTTCATTAGGCAGAATGGTGATGCTCCATTCATCGGTTATGCCGTCGGACAAAGACGCAGTGATTATCACTGTCCCGGCAGCGTTTGCGGTAACAACACCGTCCGGGGTAATGCTTGCCAGAGAAGGATCGTTCACGCTCCAGGCTACCGGTGAGTTGGCGGGATATGCCATGGCGTTTATCTGTAAGCTATCCCCCACGGTCATCTCGGTTTCATCTGCTCCAATGGCGATTTGCCGGTAGACAACTCCATCAACGCCGCCCTGCGCGCCGCAGATCACGGCTT